>NZ_JBITRU010000002.1:418131-448714 GCF_044540255.1 Streptomyces sp. NPDC086080 | reverse complement strand
GCCGACAAATCCCAAACAGGACAGTCGAGACGTCAGTCAGCCGAGGGGTCAGACCCACCGGGAGCGTCACCACGTCACATCCTCACTGTCAGCCGAGCTTCATGACGTAGCCCGCGTGGTGCAGCTCGTCGCCGCTGAACTCTCCGTAGGCCCAGAAGCCGAGGTCGTCCAGGTAGTCGATGCGGTCGCCGTCGATCCAGTAACGGCCCTGGTAGGCGTGCGGGCGGCCGCCCCGTGTCTCGTCGTAGCGGCCGTCTGCGGTGAGTTCCTGGTGCAGGAAGTCGTTCCTGTCGATCCAGACGCCGACGCGCGGGCTGCCAGTGAGGTCCTCGGTGGCCGGGATGCCCGCCTCGGGGGCGTCGGTCCGGCCGGGGACGCCGGTGCCGGCCCACAGGACCGGCCGGCCGGCCGCGACGAGTGCGCGGACCTGATCGGGCCGGGCGATGAGCGTGGCCACGGCGCTCGGCACGTCGGCCGCGAGCGCGTCGGGCATCACCACGAAGTCGGTGCTGTTTCCCGGCGTCAACGTCGCGACGTACTGCGAGCGGTGGCCACGACCGCCGGCCAGCGCCACCGTGTCCACGACGGCGGGCGCGATGGTCGTGCCGGTGCAGTCGACGACGATGGCATTGTCGTCCTGAGCGGCGGTGATGATCCCCGGGCCGACGCCCACGAGCAGGGAACCGACGAACAGGAGGTCGGCGCCGGTCATGGTCCCGATCAACGGGTCCATGGTCAGGATGCGGGCGTTGGTGAACAGGACGGGACGGCCCTCGTCGTTCGAGAGGATCTCGTCGAGGGCCTCGGGGTTCCACCTCACGGTGTCCATGCCAGTGCCGGTGTCGGTGTCGGTGGTACTCATTGAGTACTCCTCGGTGGAGTCGGCTCATCGGTCCGCCCGAGGCGCCCAGGAGCGCCGGTGCAGCTGCGAGGCGGATGTCCGGCAGCCAGGACGGCTGCCCGGCCACCACGTTCGTCGCACGGCGGCATCGGAACCAGGCCGCTGTTTCCCCAGGTGCGCGGCACCCAGGAAGCCCTCACCTGGGCAGACGGGGACCTGGTCCCCCTCGGCCGCTCGGGCCACGGTGGAGCCATGACCACCAACGACACGCCCCGCGCCCCGCACCCCTATGTCGGAATGTGGGTGACCGCGGACGGGTTCATCCGCCAGGAGCTGCTGCCGAACGGCCGCTACGACGAGGCCCGCGGCAACCGCCGGAGCGCCTACACCGGCAGCTACACCGTCACCGGAAACCACCTCGACTACCTCGACGACACCGGCTTCACCGCCACCGGCGACATCCGCGACGGCGTTCTCTTCCACGAGCACCTGGTGCTCTACCGCGAGGACGACGAGCGCCCCCGGCAGGGGGCCTGAGGCAGCCCTCGCCCGGTTCGGTTGGCATCTGCGGGGGGGCGGAGGCGGCAAGAGGCGTGGTCAGGGACACAGGGCGGTTCGCTGCTCTGTACAACTAGGATGATCGCGCCGTACGCGCGGACATGTCAGCCGCCCGGTTTCCCCTGACCCATGCCCGTGGGGCGGGCTGCTTCTGTGCGCTGTTCGGCCTCTTCCGCTACAGGTAACACCCCTGGAGAACCGAGTGCGCACACGCAAGAGATCCGCGAGACCGGCTACCGGCGGCCCCCGCACTGCGGGCGGGCGGCCGGAGCGGGGCAATCGGATCGTCGTTCTCGACGCGTTGCGGCTCGTCGCGGCCCTGATGGTGGTGTTCTACCACTATGTCGCGTTCGGTGAAGGGTGGGACGGTCCTCAGGCGCCGCTCTTCCCCGTCATCTTCCGGCCGTCCGCATACGGGTGGCTGGGGGTGCACCTGTTCTTCATGATCAGCGGCTTCGTCATCTGCATGAGCTGCTGGGGGCGTACCGTCTCGGACTTCTTCACCTCCCGGGTGATCCGGCTGTTTCCCGCCTACTGGCTGGCCGTGCTGGTGACCACGGCGGTGGTCACCCTGGTACCGGGTGGCCTGGAGCCGAAGGCGTGGCGCGAGGTGCTGGTCAACCTGACGATGCTGCAGTGGCCGGTCGGCATCACCCATGTCGACGGGGTGTACTGGACGCTCTGGGCCGAGCTGCGCTTCTACCTGCTGTTCGCTCTCGTCGTGTGGCGCGGCCTGACCTACCGGCGGGTCGTCGCCTTCGCCTGCGTCTGGGCGACCGCCGCCCTGCTGGCCAAGGGTTACGGTTCCGGACCGCTGAGTGACCTCGTCATGGCCCAGTACTGCTGGTTCTTCATCGCCGGCCTGGCCTTCTACCTGATCCACCGCTTCGGGCCGAACCTGCTGCTCTGGGGGATCGTGGCGCTGTGCTTCGTCATGGGCCAGCTCTCCGCCTTCCAGGGCTGGCGACGGACCCTGCGGTACGTGGGCGACAACGTTCCCGCCCTGGGCGTGGCCGTGCTGATCACGGTCTTCTTCGTCGTGATGGCGGGGGTCGCCCTGGGCTGGTTCCACCGCGTCGACTGGCGTTGGCTGCCCGCGGCCGGGGCGCTCACCTACCCGCTGTACCTGTTCCACGAGTCCATCGGCTGGGAGATCTTCCACCACCTGCAGTACCGGGTGGACCACTGGGTGCTGCTCGGTTCCACCGTGCTCGGCATGATCCTGCTGGCCCACTTGGTGCACCGCCTCGTGGAGAGGCCGGTCTCGAAGAGGCTGAAGCGCGGACTGAGCTCGGCCTTCGCACAGGTACGGGCCGCCGACGATACCGGTGCCGGTGCCGGTGCCGGTGCCCGCGACGAGCGTGGTCCTGGGGCCGGGCCCCGGGCCGTCGTGGTGCACACCGGGCTGTCGATCCCGGAGCAGGCCGCTCCGGGACGGGAAGGCGTCGCGCTGCCGCACCCTGGATCCGACTCGTTCAGTAGAGGATGACTCGCCAGCGTTCGACCCACCGGCGCCAGGCGCCGCCCCCGCCACCCCCTCCCCTGATCAGGATGCGATCGTCCTCCAGCTGCCAGACCTCGCCGTACAGCGTCGCGTGCAGGAGGTCCGCCCGTACGGTGTCGTGGATCTCCAAGTCGTTCTCCACCGGACGGTCCCAGCAGTGACCGCAGCGGTCGCAGCTGTAGTCGACGGTCCGGGGATCGGCGGCGGGGCGCGGTGCGCCGAGGCGCACCGCTTCGTGGAAGCAGCGGGGGCACGGGTCGGCCGTGTGCGGGCCTGTCGGACGGGACACCGGGCCATCCTTCCAGGAGGGCGGTGACCGTCCAGTAGGGCGGTCGAGTTCGGCAGGGCCGTCACGTTCGGTAGGGCCGTCACGCACGTGAAGGGAACGCGGCTCAGGCCCCGGCGTCCCGTTCCGGCCAGGTGGCGGTGACGAGCCAGTAGCGGGCCGTCAGGTGTACGCCCCGGTTCGTGGCGTAGGCGCCGAAGGCGTCCGTGGCGGCCCGGTGGGCGCGGGTGACGGACTCGGGGGCGGCGTCGCGCAGCCAGTGGCGCATCGGGCCCCAGCCGAAGAGGAAGGTGGCGGCGTCCGCCGCGTCCGTGCCCCAGGTCTGCGCCACTTCGAGCGGGTCCACGGTGATCGACTCGAAACCCGCCCCGGACAGGACGTGTCCGGTGCGGTCGGGGTCCGCGAAGGCGGCGGGGCCCGTTTCCTGCTTCTCGGAGAAGTCGGGCAGGGTCACGTGCCCGGCCACGGCCGCGAAGATCTCCGCCTGGTCCATCCTGGCGAGCGGCTGCGGGCAGACGAAGGCCAGGCGCCCACCCGGGCGCAGGGCGTGGCCGATGTTCGCGAACGCGGCGACGGGGTCGGCGAAGAACATCACCCCGAAGCGGCTCAGGGCGACGTCGAAGGACCCGCTCTCGAACGGGTGCACCTGGGCGTCGGCCTGGAGGTGGGTGACGTGGGTGAGGTGTTCCCCGGCGGCGCTCGCGCGGGCGCGTTCCAGCATGGGGGCGGACAGGTCCACGCCGACGGCACGGGCCGCGGTACGGGCGGCCAGCCTGGTCAGGCGGCCGTTGCCGCAGCCGATGTCCAGGACGCTGTCGGTGCCCCGGAGGCCGGCGGCCTCCAGGAGCGGGGTGTTGACGGGGTCGTTGAGCGCGTCGTAGCGCGACTGGTGCTCGGCCCAGTGGCGGCCCTCGTAGCCGTTCCACGCCTCGTACTGCTGGGTGTTCACGATCCGGTTCTCATCGGCCATACGTCCCATGGTGCCGTGCGGGGCGGCCGACCGGCAGGTGCCGCCCGGGCGGTGGGGCCGACCCGGCCGACGCCACCCGACGCCCAGCCGACCCCCAGCCGACCCCACCCGACCCTTACCCGACCCCACCCATTCGTTCATGTATGTAAATTCTGTTCATTCTATTGATTCGTGGAATGTCTGTGCGTAGAGTCCGGCCACCTCGCCCGTACGGATTGGACGGAGCTCCCGTGTCGAAGCAACTCCGTAAGCCAGAAGGAGCGCGACGGTTCGGCGCCATCGCCGCCGTTCTCGCCGTGGCCGCAGCCACCGCCACCGGTTGTTCATCAGGTGGGTCAGGTCAACAACAGGACGAATCACAGCCGTTGGAGGTCTGGATCCGGCAGGACGCCGGCAGCCCCGCCGCGGAGTCGGCGGAGGCCCTTACCAAGGCGTTCACCAAGGAGAGCGGTATCGAGGCGAAGCTGGTCGCCGTCGGTGCGACGGACTTCGAGACCAAGCTCCAGCAGCGCACGGCGCAGAAGGACCTGCCGGACATCGTCATCAACGACACCGGCCAGCTGGGGAACATGGTGACCCAGGGGCTGGTCCGCGAGGTGGACCGGGAGGGCGTCGCCGGGAGCGGTGACATCGCCGACCGGGCCTGGGAGGCGGCGCAGGGGTATGACGGGAAGTTCTACGGGGTGCCCTTCAATTCGCAGGCCTTCGCCCTGCTGATACGCAAGGACTGGCGGGAGAGGGTGGGGGCCGACCTTCCGACGTCGTGGGACGAACTGACGGATCTCGCGGTCACGTTCACCAAGGAGGACCCGGACGGCAACGGCAAGGACGACACCGCCGGCATGGTGGTGCCGGGTACCACCACCCGTGGCTATCTGACCTGGTGGTTCTCCACCATGCTGTGGTCGGAGGGCGGTGACTTCGTCAAGCAGCAGGGCGACGGTTATGCGGCCGCGATCGACGAGCCGGCGTCGGTGAAGGCCGTGGAGAAGCTCCAGGCGATGTTCTGCGACTCCAAGGTCGTCCAGCCCGGGGCCAGTACGGCGGACTCCGCCACCACGCACACCGTGTTCGAGAGCGGCAGGGGCGGCATCTACCTGACCGGGCCGTACATGCTGCCGCGCTTCGACGGGTCGCTGGGCAAGGACAAGTACGAGGTGGTCGCGGCCCCGCCCGGCACCGGCGGCAGTGCCGCCCTGGCGGAGGGCGAGAACGTCTACCTGATGGCCGGCTCGGGCAATGAGAGCGGGCAGCAGAAGTTCGCCGAGTTCGCCGCCTCCCCCGCCGGACAGAAGATCGGCATGGGGATCGACAACGGCGGCGTCATCGTCCGGCTGCCGGTCAACACCAAGGTGGACGGGGCGGCCGAGCGCAAGGACCCGCGCTGGGACGTCTTCCAGAAGGTCTACGACGACGCCGGCCGCAACGCGGCGGCCCTGCCCAACTGGTCCACGATCCGGCAGATCTCCTCCGAGGGCCTCAACGGCGTGGTCTCCGAGTGCTCGCGCGACGTGGGGCGGGCGATGGGCGAGCTGGCCGGTGAGATCGACACCGAGCTCGAGAAGCAGGAGGCCAAGGGCTGATGACGGTGACCGAGGCGCGGGCGTCGCACAAGCGGGAGGTCCGGCGCCCGCCCCGTACGGACCCGCCGGTGAAGACGCGGTTGCGGCGGGCCGCGACGCCGTGGCTGTTCCTGGCGCCGGCCCTGCTGCTCTTCCTGTACTTCAAGTTCATTCCCATGGCGCAGGCCGTGCAGATGAGCTTCCAGGAAGTCCGGCCGTTCCTCGGTAACACCTATGTCGGCGGCGAGAACTACTCCGAGATCGCGGGCAGCGCCGACTTCGGGGCGGCGGTGTGGCACACGGTGGTCCTGGCCGTGGCCACGACCGCCGGTTCGATCGTCGTCGGGCTGGCGCTGGCGCTGCTGCTGGAGGGCCAGACCCGGTCGCTGTGGTTCATCCGGTCGGCGATCTTCCTGCCGGTGGTCACGGCCATGGCGGTGGTGGCCGAGGTGTGGCGGGTCATGTACTACCCGGCCGAGGGGGGCGCGCTGAACTCGGTGCTGTCCGTCTTCGGCATGGGCCCCAGCGAGTTCCTCAACTCACCGGACAGCTCGCTGGCGTCCATCGCCTTCGTCGGCATCTGGCGGGGCGCCCCGTACGACATGATGATCTTCCTGGCGGGGCTGGCCGGGGTGGACCGGGTGCTCTACGAGGCCTCCGCGGTCGACGGCGCCTCGCGCTTCCGCCGGATCTGGCACGTCACGGTCCCCGGGCTGCGGCCGGTGTTCGCGATCCTGCTGACCCTGGCCGCGATCCGGGGCCTGCGGATCTTCACCGAGGTGTTCCTGCTCACCAACGGCGGGCCCGACGGTTCGACGGAAGTGCTCCTGACACTCGTCTACAAGCTCGGGCTCGAACGCAACGAGCTGGGGGTGGCGGCGGCCGGGACCGTCCTGTTGTTCGTGATTCTGCTGGCGCTGACCATCGCGTCGCGCCTGCGCCGGAGGGAGGCCCGATGAGGAACGAGACGGCGCTCGGCCTCCAGGAGGCGCGCGGGCCCTGGGGCCGGATGGTGCGGTTCGTGCTGTTCACCGTCCTGTTCGGGATCTTCGCGGGGCCGCTGCTGGCTCTGATGATCGGCGCCTTCACGCCGACCGTGGACCCGACGCAGTTCACCCTGCTCCCCGACCGGCTGTCCCTGGAGAACCTGGAACGGGCGATCGACCGGAACGTGCTGGACTATCTCCTCAACTCGTTCATCGTGGTCGGCGCGGGGCTGGCGCTCCAGGTCCTGGTGAGTGTCTTCGCCGGGTACGCGCTGGCCCGCAAGCGGTTCCGGGGTTCGGCGGCGGTACTGGTGATCATCCTGGCGACGATGATGCTGCCGGAGGAGGTGCTGGCCGTACCGCTGTCGGTGCTGCTGGCGGATCTGCCGGTGCTGCACATCAGCCTGGTCGGCTCGCTGACCGGCATGATCGTGCCGGTGGCGGCGTGGGGCTTCTCGATCCTGGTGATGACCGAGTTCATGAAGGAGATCCCCAAGGAGCTGGAGGAGTCGGCACGGCTGGACGGGGCGGGCGAGTTCCGCATCTTCTGGCAGGTCGTGCTGCCGCTGTGCCGGCCGGCCCTCGGGGTGATCGGCATCTTCGGGTTCACCATGATCTGGGACCAGTACATGCTGCCGCTGCTGGTCGCCACCGACCCGGCGCAGTACACCCTGCCACTGGCGCTGCGCTCGCTGCGCTCCGACGACCAGGTGGGCATCGGGGTGCTGCTGGTGGGCGCGTTCCTGGCGATGGTGCCGTCGGTGCTCGCCTTCCTCGCGCTGCAACGGTCGTTCATCCGGGGGCTGACGTCGGGGGCCGTGAAGGGGTAGGGGCCGACGTCACCCCGAAAAGCCGCCGGGCGCGGGGCCCGGCGGCTTTGGCGCACGGTCCTCCGCGGGCGTGCGCCGGACCGTCGTGTACGGTCCCCGGTCCGGGCACGTCCTTCCCTGTCCCCCGTGCGAGCTACGCGCGGGTGTCCACCGTGAGGTGACGATCCCGGGAGGGCGGATCCGTAGCGTTCGGGGTGGTCGCGGCGGTGGCCCGCGGGTGCTTCGGAGGAGTGAAATCATGAGAGTGGTCTGGCAGTTGCTGGCCGTCCTGGCGGTGTCCATGATCGGGGGACAGAGCGTTTTCGCGGTGAAGGACAATCCGTGGCTCACGCTCGCTCTCGGTGGTCTGACGGTCGCGGCCGCCCTGTTCGTCTACGCCTGGATGGTGGGGCGGACCGAGCGGCGGCCGGTCACCGAGCTGGCCCGCGAGGGGTCCGTTGCCGCGACGGGGCGGGGCTTGCTGATCGGTGTCGCGATGTTCGGGGCCGTCATAGGCAACATCGCCCTCCTCGGGCACTACGACATCGAGGGTCTGGGCTCCGTGCGGGGCGCGGTGGGACTGGCCGGCTTCATGGCCGCCGCCTCCGTGACCGAGGAACTGCTGTTCCGCGGCGTCCTGTTCAGGGTCATCGAGGAACGCGCCGGTACGTGGTTCGCCCTCGTTCCGACCAGTGTGCTGTTCGGTGCGTGGCACATGGCCAACCCGAACGCCACCCTGTGGGGCGCCGCCGTCATCACGCTCGGGGCCGGAACCATGCTCGCCGCCGCCTACGCCGCCACCCGCAACCTGTGGGTGCCGATCGGGATCCACTTCGGCTGGAACTACGCCGCGTCGGGCCTTTTCAGCACCGAGGTCTCGGGCAATGACACCCAGCAGGGGCTGCTGGACGCCTCGACCTCGGGGTCGACACTCATCAGCGGCGGTGACTTCGGCCCGGAAGCGAGCGGGTACGCCCTGCTGTTCGGTGTGCTGCTCACGGTCGCGTTCCTGTGGCTGGCCCGCAGGCGCGGAAACCTGGTCCCCCGTCGTGGGCGTGCCGACCGCGTCGACACCACCGCGGTACTCCCCCGGTGACCGGTCTTCGGCGGGCCCGGGAGGCCTGGGGACGACTCGACGTCACTGTCCGGGACCTGCCGCTCGGCGTGCTGCTCCTGGCCGCGTCGCTGGTGCCGGCCTGGCACAGCCGCGGGACGCAGTTCGGTGGCCTGCCGGACCGCCCGTTCGACGCGGCGGCCTACGCCGCGATCGCCCTCCAGTGCCTCCCGCTCGCCGTTCGCCGGCGGTGGCCCGTCGTCTGTCTCGCCCTGGTGATGCTCGGCTTCTCCGTCGACCAGTTGCGGGGCTACCACTCGCTCGCGGGTACGGCTCTGGCCCTCGCGATGCTGAGCGCGGGCTCGCATCTGGAACGGCACCGGCGCACGACCGCGATCGCCTTCTCGGCGGCGTATGTGCTGCTGGTGGTCGAGTTCTTCCGGCGGGACACGGCTGAGGCACCGTCCGAGTTCGTGACGTTCTACTTCGCGTTGTGCCTCGCGTGGGGCGTCGGGGTGTGGCTGCGCACCACCCGGATCGCGGAGGCAGATCGCCGCCGAAGGGTCGCGGAGGAGACCCGGGCCGCCGAACGAACCCGTATCGCACGGGAGTTGCACGACGTCGTGACCCATCATGTGACCGCGATGGTCGTACAGGCGGAGGCGGCCCGGTATCTGACCGCCGCACCGGAACGCCTCGACGAGACACTGAGCGCCGTGACCGACACCGGCCGCCGGGCCATCACCGACCTGCGGCACCTGCTCGACCTGCTCAACCCCGACCACGGCACCGATGCCAGGACCCCGCCCGTGGGCAGGCTGCTCCCACTCGTCGAACAGACGCGCCGGGCCGGGCAGCCGGTGGAGTTCACCGAGAAGGGGACGCCCGCGACGGCGACCGGAAGCGCCGATCTCGTGGCGTACCGGGTGGTGCAGGAGGCACTGACGAACGCTCTCAAGTACGCTCACGGCAGCCGCACTTCGGTGCAGGTGCAGCACAGCGAAAGGGACATCACCGTGGAGGTCAGCACGGACGGGTCCGGGTCCCGGGCCTCCACGTCACCCGGCGGGAGCGGACGGGGGCTCGCCGGTCTCCGTCAGCGGGTCGACGTCCTGGGTGGTGAGTTCAGCGCGGACGGCCGTCCCGGCGGCGGCTTCGTCGTGCGGGCGCGGATACCCGCCGGGGGTTCGTCGTGACCGTCCCGCCGATCAGGGTGCTGGTCTGCGACGACCAGATGCTGATCCGCACCGGGCTGGTGACGATCATCGACGCCCAGCCCGATCTGGAGGTGGCGGGCGAGTGCGGTGACGGACGGGCCGCCGTCGACCTCGCCGAGAAGGTGCGCCCGGACGTCGTGGTGATGGACGTCCGGATGCCGGTGCTCGACGGCATCGAGGCCACCCGGCTGCTGGCCGGTGCCGGCGTGCCGGATCCCGTCAAGGTGCTCGTGGTGACGACGTTCAACCTGGACGAGTACGTCTACGAGGCGCTGCGGGCGGGGGCCAGCGGGTTCCTGCTCAAGGACGCCCCGCCGGACCGGCTGCTGCACGGGATCCGGACCGTGGCGATGGGCGCGGCGCTGCTGGACCCCGACGTCACGCGCCAGCTCGTGGGCCGGTACGCCGCCCGGATCCGGCCCGCCGAGGGCGGCCCGCGGGACATTCCGCTGACGCCCCGCGAGCTGGAGGTCCTCCGTCTCATCGCGGAAGGGCTGTCCAACAGCGAGATCGCCGCGTCCCTGGTGATCAGTCAGGAGACGGTGAAGACCTTCGTCTCCCGCATCCTCTCCAAACTCCATCTCCGCGACCGCGTCCAGGCGGTCGTGTACGCGTACCGCCAGGGCCTGGTGACCTGACGCACCCCGTGAGGTATCCCACAGGCGTGCTACCTCGGCGTAACTCGCGTACGCCATCGAAGGCTTGTCTGGTGTGTCGCGCGTCACCCCCTTGGTAGATCGGGACAAATCGGGCATGTGCAGGGTTCAACAGTGGCCGGTCCGCAGGTCGTACAGAACACTCTTAACCGTCCCTAGTACGACAGTTCGGACCAAAGAGAGCATGCACGGCCATGACCCACTCCACGGACACCCCTGAAGTACCCATACGCCCCTACCCGGTGACCGCCGGCGAGGTCGTCCCCGGCGACCTGCTCGCCCTGACGCCCGAGGACGCGGCGCGGCACCACTGGCATGTCGTCACGCACACGCTGCCCGAGTCCCCGGAGGTGATCCGGGTCACGCTGCGGCCACCGCTCGGCGGGGTGGACCACGAGGAGGCGCTGCGGCGCGAGCAGCGGGTGACCGTCGCGGGACGACGGCTGGACGTGGCCGCGGTGCCGCTGGTGAGCTCGCCCGCCCTCGACGAGGTGGCGTTCCGCGACGGGGACCGGGTGCACACCCTGCGCGCCGTCGACCCGGAGGCCGCGGAGGTGACGTACGTCCGCCGCTGGGGCGCCTGGCACGGTGACGGGCACCCGGCCGACGGCACCGCGAGCGACGAGGACGTACGGCGCTGGGCCGCGGAGGCGGACCGGAGGGGTGATGTCGTACGGCACGAACCGCGCCCCGTGCGGGCGGCGGAGGCGGCCGGTGCGCGGCGGGTCGTGGTCACCGGGCTCGGCGCCGTCACGCCGCTCGGCGTGGGTACCGGCGAGTTGTGGGACGGGTTGCTCGAAGGTCGGCACGGGATAAGGGAGTTGGCGGACGACGAGTTCGACGGGCTGCCGGTGCGGGTCGCCGGGACGGTACCGGTGGACCCGGCCGGGCTGCTGCCCCGCCAGTCGGCGCGGCGGATGAACCGCTCCGCGCAGTTCGCGGTGCTGGCGGCGCGGGAGGCGTGGGCCGACGCGGGCTACGCGGACGGCGGGACCCGCGAGAGCGGGCTCGACCCGGAGCGGGTCGGGGTCAGTCTCGGCGCCATCCTCGGGGACGCGTCGGTGCTCGTCGGCGGCGACCGCACGCTGCGGGACAGGGGGCCGCGGGGGGTCTCACCGCTCACCACGCCCATGACGGTGCCCTCGCAGGCGGCCTCGCAGGTCTCGCTCGACCTGCACATCACCGGCGAGGCGCGGACCGTGACCAGCGCGTGCGCCTCCGGCACCGAGGCGATCGGGCAGGCCGTCGACCGTATCCGGTACGGCCGGGTCGACGTCGCCCTCGCGGGCGGTGCCGAGGCGGTCGTCACCCCGGCGATCATGGCGTCGTTCGCCGCGATGCGCGCGCTGGCCGAGGGCGACCCGTCGGCGGGCTCGCCGTCGCGCCCCTTCGCCAAGGACCGTGACGGGTTCGTCAACGGGGAGGGGGCGGGGGTGCTCGTCCTGGAGTCCGAGGAGCACGCGCGCGCCCGCGGAGCGCGCATCTACTGCGAGGCCGCCGGGTGGGGACTGTCCGCCGACGCCCACCACGTCGCGGCGCCGGACCCGTCCGGGGACGGCATCGCGCTGGCTCTGCGGCGGGCCGTGCGGGACGCCGGCGGGCAGCTCGCCGACGTCGTGCACATCAACGCGCACGCCACCGCCACGGTCGACGGCGACCTCGCCGAGGCGCGGGCCCTGCGGGGCGTGCTCGGCCGGCGGGAGGTGCCGGTCACGGCCCTCAAGGGACACCTGGGGCACCTCCAGGGCGCCGCGGGCGGGGTCGAGGCGGTCGCCGCGGTTCTCACCCTGCACCACAGGGTGATGCCGCCGACGGTCGGCTGCGCGGAGATGGACGAAGCGATCGACCTGGACCTCGTCCGCGACACCCCCCGCCCGCTCCCCGACACCGGCGACCTGCTCCTGAGCAACTCCTTCGGCTTCGGCGGCCACAACGCGGTACTGGCACTGCGTCGCGTGGCGTAGGGGCCGAACGCCCGAGGGTCGCACACCGCCCGGCTGCCCGGGGCCGCGCCACCGGGCAGCCGCTTCCGGCGTGCGCGCGGCAGGTCCGGTCACCGGGCAGCGCGTGCCGGAGGCCTGGGCGCCCCGCACACGGGAGCGGGCGCAGGCCGCCCGCGGCTCCCGAGCCCGGTTTCCTGCCCTCGGCGCCGGCCCGGCGGTGGGCGGTGGGGTCAGGCGGAGCGTTTGCGGGAGGCCGTCTTCTTCGTGGCGGTCTTCTTCGCGGGTGTCTTCTTCGCCGCGGTTTTGGATGTGCTCTTCGCCGTCGTCTTCTTCTCTCCCTGGCCCGTCTTCGACGTCGACTTCCTGGTCGAGGACGCCGTCTTCTTCTTCGCCGTCGACGTCGACTTCTTGCCCCCGGTCTCCTTCGGCGACGAGCGGGACGTCCCGCCCCGGGGCAGCCGCTTGACCTCGGCCTCCTCTTCCTCCGGTTCCTCGCCCCGGGACTCCCGGGCGGCCCGGACGCTGCTCTCCAGGGCGGCCATCAGGTCCAGGACCTTGCCGCCCCGCTCCGGCGCGGGCGCCTCCGGCGGTGCCTCGCCGGAGGCCTTCGCGGCGACGACCTCCTCGACCGCCTCCCGGTACTCGTCGTGCAGGTCCTCCAGATCGACCTCACCGAGGGTGTCCATCAGCGCGTCCGCGAGGTCCAGCTCCTTGTCACGGACCGTGACACCGGTGTCGGGCGCGACGCCCTCGGGGGCGCGTACCTCGTCCGGCCAGAGGAGTCCGTGCATGGCGATGGCGTCACCGACCACGCGGAGCATCCCCAGGCGCTCCCGCCCGCGCAGGGCGTACTTCGTGATCGCCACCTTGTTGCTGCGCTTCAGCGCCTCGCGCAGGAGCGTGTACGGCTTGGCCGCCGGTGCCCCGCCCGCCGCCAGGTAGTACGCCGCGTCCATCTGGAGCGGGTCGATCCGGTCCTCGGGGACGAAGGCGACGATCTCGATCGTCTTGGCGGTGGGGATCGGCAGACCGGCCAGATCCTCCTCGGTGATCGGGATGATCGTGCCGTCCGCGTCCTCGTATCCCTTGCCGATCTCCTGTCCGGTGACCTCGCGGTCCTC
Source organism: Streptomyces sp. NPDC086080 (assembly GCF_044540255.1). Classification (NCBI taxonomy): domain Bacteria; kingdom Bacillati; phylum Actinomycetota; class Actinomycetes; order Kitasatosporales; family Streptomycetaceae; genus Streptomyces; species Streptomyces sp. NPDC086080. The sequence continues at coordinate 435,207 of NZ_JBITRU010000002.1, read as the reverse complement.
CAGTTCGCAGAACTTGCGGTATCTGATCCGACCGCCGTCCTCCGTATGGATCTGGCGGAAGGAGATCGAATGGTTCTCGGTGGCGTTCACCAGCTTGATCGGGATGCTGACCAGGCCGAACGAGATCGCGCCGTTCCAGATGGATCGCACGTGCGGCACCTTTCCGGTCGTCTGCCGGACACTGTCGGACACTGTTGGAGCGTTTGTCCTGCTTCGCGTGGGATTCTCATCGTATGGCGCCTATCACCGAGGTGGAGGGGCGACGGCTCGCGCTCAGCAATCTGGAGAAGGTGCTGTATCCCGCCACCGGATTCACCAAGGCGGAGGTACTGCACTACTACGCGACCGTCGCCGATGTGCTGCTGCCCCATCTGCGGGGACGGCCGGTGTCGTTCCTGCGGTATCCGGACGGGCCCGACGGCCAGGTGTTCTTCACCAAGAACGTGCCACCGGGTACCCCCGAGTGGGTCACCACCGCCGAGGTGCCGAGGTCCGAGGGGCCGGCCCGGATGGTGCTGGTGCAGGACCTGCCGAGCCTGATGTGGGCGGCGAACCTGGTCACCGAGTTCCACACGCACCAGTGGCTCGTCGGGGACCCCGGACAGGCCGACCGGATCGTCTTCGACCTGGACCCCGGGGCTCCGGCGACGATCGTGCAGTGCTGCGAGGTCGCGGTGTGGCTGCGGGAGCGGCTGGCCGCGGACGGCATCGAGGCATACGCCAAGACCTCCGGGTCGAAGGGGCTGCATCTGCTCGCCGCGGTGCGCGGCGCTTCCTCCGAACGGGTGTCGGAGTACGCGAAGGCGCTGGCCGTGGAGGCGGAGCGGGCCATGCCGCGGCTGGCGCTGCACCGGATGACCCGGAGCCTGCGGCCCGGGAAGGTCTTCGTCGACTGGAGCCAGAACGCCGCCCGGAAGACCACGGCCGCCCCGTACACCCTGCGCGCGCGGTCCGAGCCCTTGGCGTCGGCGCCGGTGACCTGGGACGAGGTGGAGGACTGCCGCTCCCCCGACCGGCTGTCCTTCCGCGCCCCGGACCTCGGCCCCCGGGTACAGGACTACGGCGATCTGCTGGCTCCGCTGCTGGACCCGGCCCACGCGGGCACACTGCCGTGAGCGGAGAGCGACGGGACGGGCGAGCCGGCCCGGGCGTCGTTCCGTGCCCCGGAGGGCGCAGCGGCGTCCCCGATGGCGCAGCAGGGCAGGCGGGCGCCGGAGGGCGCTTCTAGTGTGGCGACAAGTCAGCTTCGACCTGTTTTCTCCCCTTGCACGGAGGTACCGCCATGGCCCTGCGCCCCCCTCTCGGCCGCCGTCTGACCCGTCGTCTGCCCATGGCTCTCGCCGCCGGGGCCCTGGCGGTCGCGACCGCCGTTACCCCCGCTCTCGCCGCCGACGACCCGAACCAGGGCGGCGATCAGGGGAACTGGAGCGAGCAGAGCGGCGGCAACGGATACGGCGACGACACCGGAGGCTTCGACGATCAGGGCGGCAACGGCGGCTACGACAGCGGCTCGGACCAGCAGGGCGGCGCCGGCGGCAACGGGAACCACCAGGCCGGCGCCGACCACGGCAACCAGGGCGAGTACAGGGGCCGCGTGACGGCGCAGCAGCTCGCTCTGCGCACCGCGCCGAACCGCGGTGCGCGTGTCATCCGGTACGCCCATCGGGGCGAGGTCGTCTCGATCTTCTGCAAGGTCCCCGGCGACAAGGTGAACGGCAACCCCCTCTGGTACCTCCTCACCGACGGCACCTGGGCCTGGGGGCCGGCCGGACACATCGACAACATCGGCCCCGCGCCACGCTGGTGCTGATGCGCGAAGCGCGCAAGGCGTCACATGTGGGTAAGTTCCGGACATGAGCAAGGCCGGCATCACCCTGGCGACGACGGATCGGCCCACTTCCGTCGTCGGCCTCCCCCGGCGCCGTGGAGTCGAACTCGCCCTGATCGTCCTGGCCGTACTGCTGTCGGTGTACGGATACTGCGCCGTCGGCCTCGCCAGGAACGGCACCGTCCCGCCCGGCGCCGCCGGTTACGGCGCCGGGCTCGGTGTGCTCGCCCTGGTCGCGCATCTGGCGGTGCGCTGGCGCGCCCCGCACGCCGATCCGCTGCCGCTGCCCATCGGCGTCCTGCTCAACGGCCTCGGCCTGGTGCTGATCTACCGGCTCGACCTGGAGGCGCCGGGCGAGGCGGCGGCCCCGGCCCAGCTGATCTGGTCGGGGCTGGGCGTGGGGCTGTTCACCGCGGTCGTCCTGGTGCTGCGCGATCACCGGGTGCTCCAGCGCTACACCTACCTCTGTGTCACGGCCGCGCTGGTGCTGCTGACGGTCCCGATCCTCTTTCCGGCGGTGAACGGGGCCCGGATCTGGATCAGGATCGGCGGATTCTCCATCCAGCCGGGCGAGTTCGCGAAGGTGCTGCTGGCGGTCTTCTTCGCCGCGTACCTCGCCGCGAACCGCGGCGCCCTCACCTACGCCGGCCGCCGGGTCTGGGGACTGCAGCTGCCCACCGGCCGGGTGCTCGGCCCGATCGTCGCGGTCTGGCTGGTCAGTGTGGGCGTCCTGGTCCTGGAACGGGACCTCGGCACCTCGCTGCTGTTCTTCGGCCTGTTCGTGGTCCTGCTGTACGTCGCCACCGGGCGCACCGGATGGATCGCGGTGGGGCTGCTGCTGGCCTCGCTGGGTGCGGTGGCCGTGGGCCGGCTGGAACCGCATGTCCACCACCGGATCGACACCTGGCTGCACCCGTTCGCCTCCATCGAGGCGGGCGAGGGCCCCAACCAGCTCGCCCAGTCGCTGTTCGCCTTCGCGGAGGGCGGGATCCTCGGCACCGGGCTCGGGCTCGGCCACTCCGTCCTCATCGGGTTCGCGGTCAAGTCGGACTTCATCCTGGCGACGGCCGGTGAGGAGTTGGGTCTTGCCGGGCTGTCGGCGATCTTCCTGCTGTACGGGCTGCTGGTGGAGCGCGGCTACCGGACGGGCCTCGCCCTGCGCGACCCCTTCGGCCGGCTGCTCGCCGTGGGTCTCGCCTCCCTCGTGGCGCTCCAGGTGTTCGTGATCGCGGGCGGGGTGACCGGGCTGATCCCGCTGACCGGGATGGCGATGCCGTTCCTGGCGCAGGGCGGCTCGTCGGTGGTGACCAACTGGACGATCGTGGCGCTGCTGGTCCGGCTGAGCGACCGCGCGCGCCGGCCGGGTGACGGCGGGGGCGGCCGGTGACCCGTCAGATCCGGCATGCCGCGCTGTTCTGTGCCCTGCTGCTGGCCGCGCTGCTGGTCAACGCGGCCCGTGTGCAGGTCCTGCACGCCGGGGACTACGAGGCCAACCCGGCGAACCGGCGTGACACCATCTCCCGTTACCAGCAGCCCCGCGGGGACATCCTGGTGGCCGGCCGGCCGGTCACCGGGTCGCGGGACACCGGGGAGCATCTGCGCTACGAACGCACGTACGTGGACGGGCCGTTGTACGCGCCGGTGACCGGCTTCGCCTCGCAGGAGTACGGCACGACGCTGCTGGAGCACACGGAGGACGGGCTGCTCTCCGGCGCCGCCCCGCTGCTCGCGCCGCTCCCGCGCTGGAACGAGTTCACCCGCTCCCGCAACGCCGGTGGCGACGTGCTGACCACCATCGATCCGGCGGCGCAGCGCGCGGCGTACGAGGGGCTGCGCTCGCGGAAGGGAGCGGTGGCGGCGGTGGAACCGTCGACGGGCCGGATCCTGGCGCTGGTGTCGGTCCCGTCCTACGACCCCGCGCTGCTGTCCGGGAACGGCACGGCGGCGCGGGAGGCCTGGACGCGGCTGAACGCCGATCCGGACCGGCCGATGCTGAACCGGGCGGTGCAGCGGACGTATCCGCCGGGTTCGACGTTCAAGGTGGTCACCGCGGCGGCGGCGCTGGACGCCGGTGTGGTGAAGGATGTGGACGAGCGGACCGACTCCCCCGACCCGTACACCCTGCCGGGGACGACGACCCGGCTGACCAACGCGTCCGAGGGCTGCGAGAACGCCACGGTGCGGGAGGCGTTCGTGTGGTCGTGCAACACGGTGTTCGCCAAGCTGGGGGTGGACACGGGGCTGACGACGATGCGGGACATGGCGCAGGGCTTCGGTTTCAACGACGCGGACCTGCGGATTCCCTTCCCGGTGGCGCGCAGCACCTTCGACACCACGGTGGACCGGGCGCAGCTGGCGCTGTCGTCGATCGGGCAGTACAACACGCGGGCCACACCGCTGCAGATGGCGATGGTCGCGGCCGCCGTGGCGGGCGGTGGGCAGGTGCGGGAGCCGTATCTGGTGGAGCGGACCACGCGGGCGGGCGGTGGCACGGTGTCGACGGCGGGGTCCGCTCCGGTGCGGCGGGCCATGCATCCGACGACGGCGATGCGGATGCGGGAGCTGATGCGGGGCGTGGTGGAGGACGGCACCGGCAGGAAGGCCGCGATCCCCGGTGCCGTGGTCGGCGGCAAGACCGGCACCGCGCAGCACGGTCTCGGCAACTCCGGTACGCCGTATGCCTGGTTCGTCTCCTGGGCACAGCACGACACGGACCTGGAGGCGAAGGTGGCGGTGGCGGTGGTGGTCGAGGACGCGGCGGCCGAGCGGCGGGAGATCAGCGGGGGCGGGACGGCGGCGCCGATCGCGCGGGCGGTGATGGAGGCGGTGCTGAAGTCGTAGGCGGGGCCGCTCACTTGGTGAGACGGGTCTGCCGGAGTGCCCCGTTCCCGACCTACCGTTCGGTCCATGACCGAGACCGCCGCGTACGAACTCGCCCAGGTGAACATCGCCCGGCTCAAGGCCCCGCTGGACTCCCCGCAGCTGAAGGACTTCGTCGACAACCTCGACCCGGTGAACGCGGACGCCGAGGCCGCCGACGGCTTCGTCTGGCGGCTGAAGGGCGGGGAGAACGACGCGACGGACCTCCGCGCCTTCGGTGACTCCTGGCTGATCATCAACATGTCGGTGTGGCGGGACACCCACACACTGACCGCCTACATGTACCAGGGCCGTCACCGGGAGATGCTGGCGCGGCGCAGGGAGTGGTTCGAGCGGGTGGAGGAGGCGATGGTGACTCTGTGGTGGGTCCCGTCCGGGCACCGCCCCACGGTCGCGGAGGCCGAGTCCCGCCTGCTCCATCTGCGCGCCAACGGCCCCACCCCGTATGCCTTCACCCTGCGCACGTCGTTCCCGCCGGGGGGCGCGGAGCCCGTCCCGGGGGACGTGCCGGAGGGCCTGGGCTGCTCGGTCTAACGGCGGCGGCGGTTGACGGACGTGAGGTCGATGTCGATGGGGAACGGCTCGGTGAGCTTGAGCCGGTTGTGGAAGATGCCCATGGGGACGTACGACGTGGTCATCGGGTCGAGTTCGTAAACGTAGATCACCGGTAGCCCGTTGTTCTGCTCGACGCGCCAGTAGTGCGGGATGCCTACGGCCGCATACTTCCGCGGCTTCAGTTCACGGTCCCGCTCCTCCGAGTCCTTGGAAACGACCTCGACCGCGATCAGGACATCCTCCGGCCGGTACCAGGTCTGGCCCGGACCGATATCGGCGTCCGCCTTGAAGACCATGACGTCGGGCTCCGGGCGGTTGCGCTCATTGAGCTTGATGGTCATCTCACGCTGGACGTCGAGCTCATCCGGCACCTGAGCCAGCAGGGCGTTCTCCAGAAGGCGAATGGCGCGCGAGTGGAAGTTGGTCTGCGGACTCACGAAGATGAGGCTCCCGTCGATCAGCTCCGTGTGCGGAGGCAGGTTGGGAAGCCTGTCCAGGTCATCCGCCGTCCAGCCACCCTCGGGCGGACGAGGCCACGCGTAGTCGCCGTCCAGCCCGTAGTCGTGTGCGGCGCTCATGATCGCTCCCATGTGCTGCAGTGTGACCGGCACAGCCAGCCTACCCAGGGCAAACAGCAAGACCCCACTCCATGAAGCGAACGGACATGTGTGCCGTTGACGCTGCGGTCAGGTGGGTCACCCCGCCAACAACTCCCATGCAAGGGATTGACGGGCTTGCTGACAAGCAGTCTCATACTGGGTGACCCACCAGTAACACGAGACGCCCTGGGATGGAGCCGCCATGACGACCCTGACGGATACGGACGCGGTGGACGGTCTGCGTGATGCGCTCGGGCTGCTCAAGGACCGCGAGCAGGTGGCCCGGCGACTGCTCGAGTCCTCCGCCAAGCACTCCTTCGACCCCGAGAAGGAGCTGGACTGGGAGGCGCCCTTCGAGGAGGGCAAGTGGTTCTGGCCGCCGGAGCTGGTCTCGCTGTACGACACCCCGCTGTGGCGGAGGATGAGCGAGGAGCAGCGCCTCCTGCTCTCCCGGCACGAGGCCGCCGCGCTCGCCTCGCTCGGTATCTGGTTCGAGCTGATCCTGATGCAGCTGCTGGTCCGGCACATCTACGACAAGGACGCCACGAGCGCGCACGTGCGCTACGCGCTCACCGAGATCGAGGACGAGTGCCGGCACTCCAAGATGTTCGCCCGGGTGATCACCCGGGGCGGCACCCCCTGGTACCCCGTCGGCCGGGTGCACCAGAACCTCGGCCGCCTGTTCAAGACGATCTCCACCACGCCCGGCTCCTTCACGGCGACCCTGCTCGGCGAGGAGGTCCTGGACTGGATGCAGCGGCTGACCTTCCCGGACGAGCGGGTCCAGCCGCTGATCCGGGGCGTCACGCGCATCCATGTCGTCGAGGAGGCCCGGCACGTGCGCTACGCCCGCGAGGAGCTCCGGCGGCAGATGGTGACCGCGCCGAAGTGGTCGCAGGAGTTCACCCGGGTCACCTCCGGGGAGTTCGCCCGGGTGTTCTCCGTGGCGTTCGTGAACCCCGAGGTGTACACGAACGTCGGCCTCGACCGGCGGGAGGCGGTCGCCCAGGTCAAGGCGAGCGGACACCGGCGGGACGTGATGCGGCAGGGCTCGAAGCGGCTCACCGACTTCCTGGACGACATCGGCGTACTGCGCGGGGTCGGGCGGCGGCTGTGGAAGTCCTCCGGGCTGCTGGCGTAGGCGGGCCGGGACCCCGGCGGGCACCGCGGGTGGGCGGTTACGCTGCGGGCATGACCCCGCAGGCCCCCACCCCCGCCTACCGGCGGCTCAGCGTCGAGGAGCGCCGCAGCCAACTGCTCGAGGCCGCGCTGTCCCTCTTCGCCCACCGCGTCCCGGAGGACGTCTCGCTGGACGACGTGGCGGAGGCGGCCGGTGTGTCACGGCCCCTGGTCTACCGGTACTTCCCCGGCGGCAAGCAGCAACTGTACGAGGCGGCCCTGATGTCCGCCGCCGACGAACTGCGGGACTGCTTCGACGAGCCGCACGTCGGACCGCTGCTCCCCCGGCTGTCCCGCGCCGTCGACCGCTACCTCGCCTTCGTCGGCCGGCACGACGCCGGCTTCAGCGCGCTGCTCCAGGGCGGCAGCGTCGTGGAGACCTCCCGTACGACCGCCATCGTGGACGGAGTGCGCCGGGCCGCGGCCGAACACATCCTCAGCCACCTCGGCGTCGCCGAACCCGGGCCCCGGCTGCGGATGACCATCCGGATGTGGATCACCGCCGTGGAGGCGGCCTCGCTGATCTGGCTCGACGAGGACAAGCAGCCGCCCGTGGAGGAACTGCGGGACTGGCTGGTGGAGCAGTTCGTGGCCGTGCTGACGGTCACCGCGCGCCGCGACGCGCAGACGGACGCGCTGGTACGTGCCCTGGCGGATGCCCTCTGACGGACCGGTGCCCGGGCCCCGCGCCGGGCCGGGGCGGGGCGGGGCGGGGCGGGGCGGGGCGGGGCGAGCCCCGGCACCCGGTCCCGGTTCGGGCCCGGCCCCGGCACCGAACCGGGACCGGTGTCCGCAACCGAAACCGGAGCCCGAAGCCAGGGCCGGAAGCCGGGTCCGGAGCCAGGGCCGGAAGCCGAAGTCGGGGCCGTAGGCCGGGACCGGGGCCGAAGGCCGAAGCGAAACCGAAGGCCGGAGCCAGAGGCTGGACCGGAATCTGAAGTCACGCACGCAGGCCGGGACCGAGCGCCGAAGCCGGGACCGAAGGCCGGAGCTGGGGCCGAGGGCTCGAACCGTGGCGGAGCCAGAGGCCGGGACCGGAAGCCGAAACCAGAGCCAGAGCCGAAGACCAAAACTGGGCACGCAACCGGGACCGTGGCGGAGCCAGAGGCCGGGACCGGGGGCGGGGGCCGGGACCGTGGCGGAGCCAGGGGCCGGGACCGGGGGCGGGGGCCGGGGGCGGGGGCCGGGACCATGGCGGAGCCAGAGGCCGGGACCGGGGGCGGGGGCCGGGGCGGGGGCCGGGACCGTGGCGGAGCCAGAGGCCGGGACCGGATGGGACCGTGCCGATCCGCCGGAGGCCAAGGCAGGGGCCCGGCCCCTGGAGTCCCGGACCGGACCGCGCCCGCCGGGGCCGGAGGGCCGTCGCCGTCGGTCGCGCGGGTCATGGCCGAGACTGGTGGCGTGAAGAGCGAAGACACCCCCTTCGAGGGCGGGCCCATGGACGGGCGGGTGCTGCCCGTGCTGCTGGGCATCACCGGGCATCCGCCCAAGACGTACCGCATCCCCGTCCCGGCCCCGGACGGCGGCCCGCCCACCGTGCTGGTGTACCGGCGGGTGCCGCGCGGGCAGAGTTCACGGACCGGGCTGACCCGGGGGTGGAAGTACCTGCACGACCCGACGGGGCGACCCGGCGGCCGGCCGAGGTGGCCGTGGTCGAAGCCCGCCTCCGATCCGGACACCACGCCGAAGGGCAAACCGGACGACACCGACGGGTGACCCCGTTGCGCCGAACCGCGCACACCCGGCGAGCGGGCCCCGGCGACCGGCCTGATGCTCGCGATGCGGAGCGGACGAGCGTGCCGCCCGCGTCGGAGGTGATGGCGTGTCAGGAATGCTCCCGCGTCTGGTGTGTACGGCGGCGCTGGCGGCCGGGACCCTGCTCGCACCGGTGTCCGCGGCGGCCGTCCCGGAACCGGGGGACGGCGCCGGCGGCCCCGGCGGGCGCTCCGTGGCCGAACTGCTGACGGAACTTCAGACCCTGTACCGCGAGGCCGAGAAGGCCACCGAGACCCACAACGCCACCGAGGAGCGGCTGAAGAAGCAGCGCGCCGAGACCGAACGGCTGGAGCGCGCCCTCGCCCGCACCCGGACCTCCCTGCACGACAGCCGGGGCGCGGCCGGGCGGCTGGCCCGGCAGCAGTACCAGAGCGTCAGCGGCCTCTCCCCGTACGTGGGTCTGCTGCTGGCGCGCGATCCGCAGCGCGTACTCGACCAGGGGCATGTGATCGGGCAGTTGGCGCGGGAGCGGGCGCAGACGGTGGGCCGCCTCACCGGCGAGGAGGAGAAGGCCCGCGCACTGGCCCACCGGGCACGCAAGGCCCTCGACGACCGGCGCGTCCTCACCGAACGGAGCGAGAGACAACGGGACGAGGTACGGGAACGGCTCCACGACGTGGAGGAACTGCTGGCCTCGCTCACCGCCGGGCAACTGGCCGCGCTGGCCGAACTGGAGCACAGCAGGATCGCCGAGGCCCAGGAGGAGCTGGTCGCCTCCGGCGCGCTGAGCAGCGGCAGCACCCCTCCCACGGCGGCGGGCGAGCGGGCCGTGCGGTACGCGGTGGAGCAGCTCGGCAAGCCGTACGAGTGGGGGGCGGAGGGGCCCGCCACGTACGACTGCTCAGGGCTGACCTCCGAGGCGTGGGGCGCCGCGGGGACGCCCATCCCCCGGACCAGTCAGGAGCAGTGGGCCCGGCTGGAGCGGATCGAACTGGCGGATCTGCGACCGGGAGACCTCGTCGTGTACTTCCCGGAGGCCACGCATGTCGCCCTGTACCTCGGCGACGGCATGGTGGTGCAGGCCCCCCGCCCCGGCGCGAGGATCAAGGTCTCGCCCGTCGCGGCCAACCCGGTGCTCGGCGCCGTACGCCCCGACCCGGACGGGGAGCCCCTGGCGCGGTACGAGATGCCCGAGCTTCCCGAGGGGGCGACGGAGGGGTCCGACGCGGGGTACTCCGCCGGGTACGCTCCGGCCGCGCCCGAGGACTCCCTCAGGCGGTGACCGCTCCTCTCCGGGTCGCGGAGGCGGGCCCGCGGCCCGCAGGGCACACGTCCGCGGGCAGTGGCTGTTCGGTCCAGATGACCTTGCCCTCGGCCGTGTAGCGCGTGCCCCAGCGTTCGGCGAGCTGGGCCACGAGGAACAGGCCGCGGCCGCCCTCGTCCGTCGTGCGGGCCCGGCGCAGGCGCGGAGAGGTACTGCTGCCGTCCGTCACCTCGCAGATCAGCGTGCGGTCGCGGATCAGCTGCAACCGGATGGGGGCACCGCCGTACCGGAGGGCGTTGGTGACCAGCTCGCTGACGATCAGCTCGGTGGTCGGCACCTGCTCGACGAGGTCCCACTTCATGAGCTGTTCCGTGACGGCCGCGCGGACCCGGGGGACTTCGGCCGGGTCGGCCGACACGTCCCAGCGCACCGTGCGCTCGGCGTCGAGGGCACGGGTCCGGGCGACGAGCAGGGCGATGTCGTCGCGGGGGTGGGCGGGGAGCAGGGCGTCCAGGACGGCGCCGCAGGTCTCCTCCGGCGAGTCCGCCGGCGGCCGGGTGTCGGCGAGGGCGTGGCGCAGCAGGTCGAGCCGGGTGTCGAGGTCCTGGCCGCGCTGCTCGATGAGCCCGTCGGTGTAGAGGACGATCCTGCTGCCCTCGGGCACCACGGTCTCAAGGGGCTCGAAGGGCAGTCCGCCGAGGCCCAGCGGCGGGCCCGCGGGCACGTCGACGAAGTCGACGGTGCCGTCGGGCAGCACCAGCGCGGGCGGAGGGTGGCCGGCCCGGGCGAACGTGCAGCACCGGGACACCGGGTCGTACACCGCGTACAGGCAGGTGGCACCGCTGATCCCGCCGTTCTCGCCATGGTCCGCGTCCAGCCGGCCGACCAGGTCGTCGAGGTGGGTGAGGAGTTCCTCGGGCGGCAGGTCGAGGGCGGAGAAGTTGTGCACGGCGGTGCGCAGGCGGCCCATGGTGGTGGCGGCGTGCACGCCGTGGCCGACGACGTCTCCCACGACGAGCGCCACCCGGCTGCCGGACAGCGGGATGACGTCGAACCAGTCGCCGCCCACACCGGACTGTGCCGGCAGATAGCGGTGCGCGGCCTCGACGGCGTCCTGGGCGGGCAGGCCTCGCGGGAGGAGGCTGCGCTGCACGGCCAGGGCCATGGTGTGCTCGCGGGTGAAGCGGCGGGCGTTGTCGATGCAGACCGCGGCCCGGCCCACCAGCTCACCGGCGAGCCACACATCGTCGTCCTCGAAGGCTCCGAAGCGCTCGGCACGGTAGAAGCTGACCACTCCGAGGGTGCCCCCGCGGGCCCGCAGGGGCACGGTGATCAGGGAGTGGACCCCGGACTCGAGGACCTTCCGGCAGCGTCCCGGGTCGTTGGCGATCCAGTCGACGGCCCGGCTCAGGTCCGGCTCCAGCACGGGGCCGCCGGTCTCCAGGCAGCGCGCCTGCGGTGAGCCGGGGAGCCATCTGACCTTTTCGCCGACGTCGAAGAGATGCGAGCCCTCACGGACCGCCCCCAGCGCCACCCGCCACAGTCCCTCGCCGACGTCTATGGGTTCCTCGCCGCTGCGCACCGCGTCGGGCAGGTCGACGGCGACGAAGTCGGCGAACCGCGGCACCACCGTCTCCACCAGCTCTTCCGCCGTGCGGGTCACGTCGAGGGTCCGGCCGATGCCGGCGCTGGCGTCGTACAGCAGTTCCAGCCGCTTCCGGGCCAGCACGGCGAGCCGGCCGACTCCCGGTTCGCCCAGGAGCAACAGGCCGGCCTGGGCGTGGGGGGACGGGCCGGGCGTCTGCGCGGACTGCCCGGGTTCCGGCGCCGGCGGAGAGGCCGTGCCCCGGACGGCCGCCTCGGCCCCGGGCCGCCCGGTCCGGGGCATGCCGGTCCGGTGCCTCTGCCTCGGCTCCGTCGGAGCGGTCACGGCCGGCGCCGCGGCGGCGGGCCCCGTGGAGCGTACCGGCACCCCGGTCGCCGCGGTACTGGCGCGGGAGGTCCCGGGTTCCGAGGGCGCCGGTATCCGGAGCCGGGAGCCGGGAGCGATGGCGGCTTCCACGACGATCCCCACCTCGCCGGAGGCCGCGCGCACCTCACGGCAGAGCAGCACCGCGGTCCGGCCGCCGGACAGCGTCACCTCGGTGGCCACCCGGTGCGGGTCGGCGATCAGCTCCTGGGCCTTCTCCCGGAGGACGGCCTGGTCGATGGGGTTCATGGGGAGGACGGGATCGGCGGCAGCGCCCGGGACCCCGCCCGGCAGCAGCTCCCCGTGCGGTGCGGCGGGTCCTTCCGGGGTCTCCCCGGCCGCCCGCCGGGTGCGCAGGAACTCGGCGAGCAGTTCCCGCTCGCGCTGCGAGGACTGTTCGAGCAGCCGCTGTCCGATCTCGTCGGCGGCCTGCTGCGCGAGGGGCAGCATCACCGGGTCCGAATGCCGCCGGAAGCAGGTGAGGTCCAGGACCCCCTCGACACGGCCACTGAGCGGATCACGGATGGGCGCGCCGGCGCAGGCGAGTTGCTGCATGCAGTCCGCGAAGTGCTCACGGCCCAGGACGTAGACCGGGCGGCGCTCGGCCAGTACGGTACCGAGGGCGTTGGTGCCGGCGCTGTGCTCGGGGAAGCCGAAGCCCTGGACGATGCTCGCCGCGTCCAGGTGCCTGTTCAGCTCCGCGTCACCGCCCCGGCGCGACAGCACACGTGCCTGTCCGTCGGTGAGGATCACGCTCACCGGCGGTCCGTCGAGCGCGGCCTCCAGCCGGTCGAGGACCGGGGTGGCGGCGAGCAGCAGCCGTCCGTCCAGGTCCAGGTCCTGCTCGCAGGTGAGGACGAGCCGGTCCGGGACGAGCCCCAGCGACCTGCACCGCTGCCAGGAGGTCAGAATCGGGGTCCGGACGATTCCGGCCAGGTCTTCGACCGTCTCGCCCGCACGGATCCGGTCATGAACGGCGTCGAGGACTCCGCTCTTGTCCCACGCGGCCACCAACTGGATCACTCCCTTCCCGTACAGACGTACGAGATGAGCACCAGTATGCAGGACTATCGAACTTTAATATCTTTTCCTGAACAATTCCGACATTCAACTGCCGCACCCGCCTCCGCACCGGGCACGCGGCCGCACACCGGAGGCCGGAAAACGCCCCGGCCGCGGCCGGGGCGTCCCCGCCTTCTCAGGCGTCGCCGGTGACCGAGGCCAGATAGGCGCCGGTCCGCTCCGGGTCGTAGAAGAAGTTCTCGAAGTCGGCCGGGTTGTCGAAACCGTTGGCGAAGCGGTCGGCGACCGGCTGCAGCTGACCGGCCGCGCCGATCAGGTTCAGGACGTGCTCCGGCGGCGGGGCGAGCATGGCGTTCGTCCACTTGGTGACGTGCCGGGCCGTCTCCCAGTAGCGGTCGAAGGTCTGTCGCATCCAGGCCTCGTCGAACTCCTTCTCCCCGTGCTCGACGATCGAGGCGAGGTAGGAAGCGGCGCACTTGGAGGCGGAGTTGGAGCCCTGCCCGGTGATCGGGTCGTTGGCGACGACCACGTCGGCGACACCGAGGACCAGGCCGCCGGAAGGCAGCCGGCCGATGGGGTTCCGGACGGTGGGGGCGTAGCGTCCGGCGAGGGTGCCGCCGGCGTCGGTCAGTTCAACCTTGGTGGCCCGCGCGTGCTCCCAGGGGAGGAACTTCTCCATGAGTGCCAGGGTCAGGGAGAGGTGCTCCGCCGGGTCCTTGACGTCCTTGAACGCGTCCAGCGGCCCGCCGGGAATGCCCTCCCAGAACAGGATGTCGGCACGGCCCGAGGTGGTGAGCGTCGGCATGACGAACATCTCGCCGACGCCGGGGACCAGGTTGCAGCGGACCGCCTCCGTGTCCGGGTGCTCCGGGCGCGGGCCGAGACCGTGCACGTAGGCGACCGCGAGAGCACGCTGCGGCTCGCTGTACGGGGAACGCTCCGCGTCGCGGCCGAACATCTGCACGAGCTCGCCCTTGCCCGCCGAGACGAGCACCAGGTCGTACGTGCGGGAGAAGTAGTCGAGGTCACCGACCGCCGCGCCGTGGATGACCAACTGGCCGCCGCGCTCGGCGAAGGTCTCCATCCAGCCGGCCATCTTCACCCGCTGGTCGACCGACTGCGCGAACCCGTCGAGCCTGCCCAGCCAGTCGATCGCCCGCTGGGTCGGACCGGGGTCGTGCGAGCCCGGGGCCGCGACCGAGACACCGAGGCCCTGGATCTTCGGGGCCCGGGACTCCCAGAAGTTCAGCTGGAGATCCCGCTCGTGCTGCAGGGCGGTGTGGAACATGCACTGCGTCGACATGACCCGCCCGGTACGGATCTCGTCGGCCGTCCGGTTCGACATCAGGGTGACCTCGTACCCGTGCGACTGGAGGCCGAGGGCGAGCTGGAGACCGGACTGGCCGGCTCCGACGACGAGTATCTTCCGCATACGGGGGTGTTCTCCTACTCGGGGGTTTCGTCGAGCGCGTGGCCCACCAGGGACAAGAGGGTCTCGATGACCGAGATCCGGCGACGCGCGTCCATGATCATGACAGGTATGCGCGCGGGGATCGTCAACGCCTCCCGTACGTCCTCGGGGTCGAACCGCTCGCTTCCGTCGAAGTGGTTGACCGCGACGACGTACGGCAGCCCGCAGCTCTCGAAGTAGTCCAGCGCGGGCCAGCAGTCCTTCAGACGGCGGGTGTCGGCCAGCACGACGGCGCCGATCGCGCCGCGCACCAGGTCGTCCCACATGAACCAGAACCGCTGCTGACCGGGGGTACCGAAGAGGTACAGCACCAGGTCGTCGTCGAGGGTGATGCGGCCGAAGTCCATGGCCACGGTGGTGGTGGTCTTGCCCGGTGTGGCGGTGAGGTCGTCGGTCCCGGCGCTCGCCTCGGTCATCAGCGCCTCGGTCCGCAGAGGCGTGATCTCCGAGACGGCGGTGACGAGCGTGGTCTTGCCGACGCCGAAGCCTCCCGCCACCACTATCTTCGTGGCGATCGGTGCGCGGGTGGGGTCCGTCTGCCAGGGCAGCAGCGGCTCGTCCCCTTCGACGAGCGGGGAGACGCCATGAGCGACGTCAGAGACGACGGAGTCCACTCAGCACCCTTTCCAGCAGCACGCGGTCCGGGCGGCCCGTGCCATGGCCGGTTCCCGTTCCGTAGACACGGATCTTTCCCTGGTCGGCGAGGTCGCTCAGGAGGACCCGGACCACACCGAGCGGCATGCTCAGCAGCGCGGCGATCTCGGCCACCGTGCGCATACGGCGGCACAGTTCGACGATGGCCCGCATCTCCGGCATCACGCGGGAGGTGAGGCCGCCGGCCGTCAGCTCCTTGCGCCGCTCGGCGGCTTCGAGGGCGGCGGTGCCGGCCGTGGCGCCGACAAACGTCTCGACGAGGAGCACATGGCCGAAGCGGGTACGGCCGCCGGTGAGCGAGTACGGGCGGACCCGGGCGGGTCTGCGGTCGCCGCCGCGGACGGGGAGAGGTTTCTGCTTCCTGGACCTGCCGCTCATCCAAGGCTCCCGGGGGACTCGATCTCCAGGTTCTTGCGCAGCTCGCTGCGGAGTTCGGGGGTCAGGACGTGTCCGGCCCGGCCGACGAACAGGGCCATGTGGTACGCCACCACGCTCATGTCGCAGTCCATGGAGCCGTGCACACCGAGCAGCGAGCCGTCGCTGATCGACATCACGAAGAGGCTGCCCTCGTCCATCGCGACCATCGTGTGCTTGACCGGACCGAAGTCCATCAGCTTGGCGGCGCCGATGGTGAGGCTCCCGATGCCGGAGACGACGGTGGCCAGGTCGGCGGCGGAGCCTCGCGGACCGGGCCGCTTCGCGCCTCGTGGGTCACGGGCCCCGGCGGCGGAGGCGGCCTCGCGCGGGGCCGCCCGGGCGACGGAAAGGGTGTCGTCGGAGGAGAGCAGCAGCAGCCCGTCGGAGGAGACCACCGCGACGGAGAGGATGCCGGGCACCTCCTCGACGAGGTTGGTCAGCAGCCAGTGCAGGTTGCGGGCCTCACTGCTCAGTCCGAAGGTACTGGGCGCGGTCAACGGCTTGCCTCCTCGACAGTGCCCCCCGTGGGTTCCTCGGATGGTGGGGTCGTGCCGGACGGCGCCTGGTCGCGACCGGCGTCGCCGCGCTCGGCGATCTCCGCCTCGACGTCCCGGCGGCCGGCATCCGCCCCCTGGCGGAACCCGCCCAGCCGGCGGCGCAGCGCCTCGGCGTCCACGGCCCCGCCACGGGGGCGCGGGGGCGCGGCGGGCGCGCTGATCTTCGGTGTGCGCTTGGGTAGTCCCTTGTCGGTCACCGGCTCGTCGTCCGCACCGCCGTCCGCACCGCCGTCCGCAACCCGGGCGTGCTCGGCCTCGTCGGCCCCGGGCCGCAGCGGCAGCCCTGAGGACGCCCCGGACTCACGCCCGCCGCCCGGATGTACGTCCTGCGCCTCGGACCGCTCACCGGCCCCGAAGGCGTCCGCACCGGGCACCGGCGACCCGGGGCCGGGGCCGGTACCCGGGCGCGTGGTCCCGGCCTGCGGGCCGGAGACGTCCGCATCGGGAAGCCGAACGGTGCCGGCAGCCGGCTCGGCCCCGAAGACCCGGTCGGAATCCGGCTGTACGGCACCGGCCTCCGGTCGCTCACCGGCCCCGGGCGCGTCCGTACCGGACCGCACCGGCCCCGCTCCGGGCGCGTTCCCGGGGACCGGCCGGCCGTCGTGCCCGGTGCCCGGGCGTACCGCTTCCGTCTCCGGCCGGCCGGTGGAACCGGGTCCGGCGTCGGATCCCGTGTCGGTCCCGTGGTCCCGGGCCGGTTCCGGGTGGCCGGCCGGCGTCGGGGACGTCGGAGCGTCCGCTCCGGAGGGCTGAGCCGGGATGAACAGTTCCATCGTCGTCTCGGCGAGCCGTTCGTACGGCGCGTCCACGGGCCCGCCCGTGGGCTCGTCGGCGCGGCCCGGCACAAACTCCCCGGCGCGACCCGCGACAGCGTCGGCCGCAGGGTCCTCCGCCGCGACGTCCGTGCCCTCGGGCGCCGGCTCCTCCGCACCACCCGGCTCCAGGCCCGTCCCACGAGCCGCGC
>NZ_JBITRU010000002.1:199054-418034 GCF_044540255.1 Streptomyces sp. NPDC086080 | reverse complement strand
CGCCGGACTCGGCCACGCCGCCGGACGCGGACGCACCGGCGCGACCCGCCACAGCGTCCGCCGCACGGTCCTCCGCCACGACGCCCGTACCCTCGGGCGCCGGCTCCTCCGCACCACCCGGCTCCAGGCCCGTCCCACGAGCCGCGCCGGACTCGGCCACGCCGCCGGACGCGGACGCACCGGCGCGACCCGCCACAGCGTCCGCCGCACGGTCCTCCGCCACGACGCCCGTACCCTCGGACGCCGGCTCCTCCGCACCACCCGGCTCCAGGCCCGTCCCACGAGCCGCGCCGGACTCAGCCACGCCGCCGGACGCGGACGCCCCGGCGCAACCCGCCACAGCGTCCGCCGCACGGTCCTCCGCCACGACGCCCGTACCCTCGGACGCAAACGCGTCCGTGCGAGCGGGTTCCGGCCCGTCGACGGGAGCCGGTGCGGGGTCGTCCTCGCTGCTGGGGCGGCTTACCGGGGCGTCGCCGCCCGCGCGGGCCTCCGCGGGCCCGGAGCCGTTCGTACGGCCCGGTGTGGGCTGCTCGGAGGAAACCGTCTCCGGCTCCTTCCCGGCGTTCGGCGCGGGCGGCTGCGGGCGGCCCGCCGGCGCCTCGCCCGTGAGGGCGTCCGCCTCTCCGGCCACCTGGCCCGCGTGCCCCGGCCCGGGCCACGCCGGAGCCGGCTCCTCGCCGCCCTCCGGGCGGCCGGGCGTGGGCCGCGCGTCGGCCGATTCGCTGCCGCGTACCGCCTTCTCCGCCAGGGTGACCAGCGGGTCGCCCGGCTCCGTGCGACCGTGCAGGACGTTGGAGTTGGCCTCGGCGTCCGCGCCCGGGAGGGAGACGGTGGAGGACGCGCCGGAGACCGACGTGGGGACCGCGGTGGGAGCTGCGGGGGCCAGCATGGGCTCGGGGAGGACGACGACCGCCGCGACACCGCCCTGCTTCTGCTCGCGCAGCCGGACCCGGACACCGTGCCGGTGGGCGAGCCTGGCCACCACGTACAGGCCGAGGCCCAGACCGTCCTCGGCCTCCGCGTCGTACGTGGCCTCCGGGTCGAAGTCGGACAGCCGGGCGTTGAGCCGCTCCAGCCGGTCGCCGGCCATGCCGATGCCCTCGTCCTGGACGGAGAGCATCACCTCGCCGTTCTCCAGCAGCCAGCCGGAGACCTCGACGGGCAGGTCGGGCGGGGAGAACGCCGTGGCGTTCTCCATGAGTTCGGCCAGCAGGTGGGACAGGTCGTCCGCCGCGAATCCGGCGATGTGCGCGTGCGGCGGCAGCGCGGCGATCCTGACCCGGTCGTACCGCTCGATCTCGCTGACCGCGGCCCGTACGACATCGACCAGCGGGACCGGACCCGCCGTGTGCCGGCCGTTCTCGCTGCCGGCGAGGACGAGCAGGTTCTCGCTGTGCCGGCGCATGACGGTGGCGAAGTGGTCGAGCTTGAAGAGGGTGGCGAGCCGGTCGGGGTCGTCCTCGCGTTCCTCCAGGCCCTCGATGACGCCGAGTTGCCGCTCCACCAGGCCGAGCGTGCGCAGCGCCAGGTTGACGAAGGTACCGCCGATGCCGGCCCGCAGCTTCTCCAGCTGGGCCGCGGACTCGGACAGTTCGGTGCGCAACTCCTCGCGGGCGTCCGCCATCTTCTGCCGCTGGGCGACGAGATGCTTGCGGTCGGCCTCCAGGGTGGCGATCCGCTCGGCGAGCTGGGCGGCATGCGCGTGCAGGGCGTTGACGGACCGGACGACCTGCGCGAACTCGTCGTTGCGGCCGGTGAAGGCGACCGGCTCCTGAGCCGCGAGGTCCTCCGCCCCGGCGAGACGGGCGGAGCCCCGGCGCAGCACGGACAGCGGCCGGGTGAGCGTGCGGGCCATCGCCGTGGCGATGCCGACCGCGAGCAGCATCAGGGCGCCGAGGACGGCGACCCGGATCTCCAGCTCGGTGACGTCGTCGTCACGCAGCTGGGCGAGGTCCTTGGCACGCTTCTCGAAGAGCGCCGACTCCACTCCGCGCATCGTCTCGACCCGCGCGGTGAGCGCGGCCCGCAGCTTCTTGGTGCTGGTGTCGAGCTCGGAGTCGGAGAGGGACGGCTTGTCGGTGAGACGTGCGAGGTACTTCTCGGCGGAGTCGACCTCGGGGCCGTTGACCGTGGAGTCGTAGGAGGCGCGGGCGGTCTGGGGCGCGCCGTCGCGGAAGTCGGCGAGGGCCGCGTCGGAACGCAGCCGGGCCTGGAGCGCGGCGGCGGTCAGCGCGTCGCGCTGCTCGGCGTCGGCGTCCGAGGAGGTGGTGGACGTGGTCGGCAGGCCGGTGATCGGGTCGATCACGGTCTCCGTGGTGCTCGGCACGTTCAGCGCGGCGAGCAGCAGTCCACGGGTGGCGGCGGCCTGGTGGACGGCGGAGTCCAGCTCGGCGAGCGCATGCGTGCCGGAGCCGGCCCGGGGCGGGGTCAGCTCCGCCAGCTGCTGCGCGAGCCGGTGCAGCTGGGTGATGGCGGAGGAGTACGCCTGATGCGCTTCGAGAGCACTGATCTTCCCCGTGAGCGCCGCTCTCCGTACGGCCGCGACGGCGTCGAGCTCCTCGCGCAGCATGTCCGAGGTGTCGGTGTCGGCGCGCAGTTCCTCGACCTGCCGGTCGACCCGGGCGCTGTGCTCCTCGGAGGGCGCCTTGGACTTGGGGCGGCCGGCCGCGATGTAGGGGACGACGTCGTCGCGCTCGTCCGCGAGGGAGTGCGCGAGGGCGAGGGAGTCCTGGGTCCGCTCGGCGAGCGTCACCAGGTCCTGCGAGTCGCTGAGCTGCCCGGAGGCGGCGATCACGGACGGTGCCCCGGCGCCCGCTATCGCGGCGGCCACCACGGCCACGGCGACGATGAGCCGGTTGCGCACATGGGTGGGACGGCCCCTGCCGACGGTGGGCGTCCGCTCCGTGTCCCCCGTGGGCGCCGTCTGCTTGCCTTTGCGACGAGGCCGCATCTTCTGCACCGGTGCTCGCATTCCTGACTCGTGTACCCGTGGGCCCGGGTGACGCTCCGTCAACGGGTGCGGGCGTTCACACCGGGCTTCTGACCGCGTTCGGGCAGCAAGGCGCCTCCATCGCTCCCCGACCCTCCCAGTGCCCGTGGACAGTGGATGCGCATCACCTGGCCCGCCACTCGAAGGAGTGAACCCCGGACGTGAGTTGAGGGGCAAGTTCCGCCCCGCCGTGCGACGGCCCCGCCCGGCACGCCGGTTGGACGTCTGCGGCGGGCGGTGGCAGGATTCGCCGCCACGCCTTCCCGGAGCGCCGCAATACATCGCAAACCAGGCGGCTGACCTGGGCTGCAGCGAGGATCCGGCGGTGGTTGCCCGCCTTTTGCGGTCCTTGTGGAGAGCTCGTGCAGACTGGCCGGATGCGTACTGAGCTTGTTTCGGAGCCCGGTGATCCCGCGCGCCCCAATGAGGACTTCGCGAGCGTCGGACTCCCGGCCTCCGGGCGGGGCGGCGCACTCGTGGTACTGGACGGGGTCACCCCGCCGGGTGACGGAGGCGGCTGTCTCCATTCCGTGCCCTGGTTCACCGCCCGGCTGGGCGGCGCACTGACCGAACTGACCGTTTCCCTCCCGGATGTTCCCCTCACCGAACTGCTGTCCCGCGCCCTTGCGCGTACCGCGGCGAGCCATGCGGCAACCTGTGACCTTTCTCACCCCCGTACACCTCAGGCAACGGTCGCGGTGGCCCGCTGGTCCCCGGTCTCGGTGGACTACCTGGTGCTGTCCGACGCGGTCCTGCTCGCCGAGTCCCCCGACGGCACGGTCACCCCGTTCCTGGACGACCGGCTGGACCGGCTGCCCCGCTCGGCTCTGGCCCACCACGCCCGGGTGGACGCCACGCTGCGCAACAAGGAGGGCGGCTTCTTCACCGCGGCGGCGGATCCCTCGGTGGCCTCCCGCGCGGTCACCGGTTCACTCCCGCGCGGCGAGGTGCGCGCCCTGGCCGCACTGACGGACGGTGCGGCCCGCTGGGTGGAGAGGTTCCACGAGGGTGACTGGACGGACTGTGTCACCCTGATCCGCGAGGAGGGCCCACGCTCCCTGGTGGACCGCGTACGGAGCCTGGAGCGCGCGGAGGCGAACCGGGTCCCGCCACTCCGGGGCAAGACGCACGACGACGCAACGGTGATCTACGCGGACCTCTCGACCCGTTAGCGGCACCACGCGACGGCCCGGGAGCGGCCCCCCTGCGGCGCGCCCCGGAAGCGGCATCGCACGACGCACGACGCCTGCGGCCCACCGGCCGTGGCTCGTGGCCCGGTGCCCGGTGCCTGCGGCCCGCCGACCGTGGCCCGTGGCCCGTGACCCCCGGCTCGGGACCCGTAGCCCGTGGCCCAGTGTCCGCCGGCCGGACGCGGGGCTCGGCACCCGGGACTTGGGCCCCGCGGCCCGGTGCCCGCCGGCCCGGCACGGAGCTCGGGGCTCGGCGCCCGCCAACCGGTGCCTGCGGCCCGTGGCCCGTGTCCGCCGGCCGGGCACGGAGCTCGGGGCTCGGCGCCCGGGACTTGGGACCCGCGGCCCGCGGCCCGGTGCCCGCCAGCCGGACGCGGGGCTCGGCGCCCGTGGCTCGGGACCCGCCGCCCGATGCCCGCCGGCCGGGCACAGAGCTCCGGACCCGCCGCCCGAGACTTGGGACCTGCGGCCCGGTGCCCGCCGGCCCGGCACGGAGCTCGGCGCCTGGGATCCGGGACCCGCGGCCCGGTGCCCGCCAGCCGGTGCCCGGGGCCCGGGGCCTGCGGCCGGCCGCCCGAGGCCAGGTGCGCTAGTTCTCCATCCCCCGGTTCAGCTGGCCCAGCAGCCGGGCGAGTTCGGTGACCTCCGTCGGGTCCCAGTCGGCGAGCCGGCCGGCGTACCGCTCGCGGCGGGCCTCGCGGACCCTGCTCACCCGATGCTTCCCCTCCTCGGTGAGGGCGACCAGCCAGGCGCGGCCGTCGGCGGGATCCGGCTCGCGGCCGACGAGCCCGAGCTCCTCCAGCGCGCGCAGCTGACGGGACATCGTCGCCTTGCCGACGCCGATGTAGCCGGCCAGCTCGGTGGCCCGCTGACGGCCGCACTCATCCAGACGGACCAGCAGCCCGTACGCGGACGGCTCCAGGTCGGGGTGGACCGCGCGGGCCATCTCCCCCTGACTGGCCCGGGCACGCCGCAGCAGCACGGTCAACTCCCGTTCCAGCGCGAGGAATCCGGGGTGTTCCCGGTCGGACTCGGGCCCCGGCGCGGCGGGGCGTTCCCCGCCGCCCGTTCCGTCTTCGTGCACGTCTGCCCCTGCCTCGTTCTTCCCGTTCCGAAGGCCTCCCGCCAAGTGGCGGCGCCCCCGCGGCTCCACCAGTATTTCGCAGGCATGGACCAATGACAGCTGGGGGCACCTCCCACGCCCTCCGGGCGGTGGGGGAGGCCGGTCCGCCCGCCGTCGCGGTCCACGCGGGCCATTTCTCTCTCAGGCGATTACGTGACATGCCCACTACGTGCGCTGTGGGCCCCTTCCCGTTTCGCCCCCGCCGACCTTCGGAGATGCGTCATGCCCGTACACAGATCCGCACGATCCGGACTCGCCCGTATACCTGCGCTCACGACCGCCGCGGCGGTCCTGCTCGCGGTCCTCGCCCTCCCCCGCGCGGCCGTCGCGGACGGAGCCGCTCCCACCGTTCCGCCGCGCGGCTCGGCCCACATGGGCATGGGCGTCGTCGCCCACGACGGCCAGGGCGGCCTCCCCACCGCGCGCTCCACCCAGACGGAGGGCGTGGACGTCTCCAGCCACCAGGGCAACGTGGCCTGGCCGACCCTGTGGAACAGCGGGGTCCGGTGGGCCTACGCCAAGGCCACGGAGGGCACCTACTACACCAACCCGTACCACTCCCAGCAGTACAACGGCTCCTACGACGTCGGCATGATCCGCGGCGCTTACCACTTCGCCACCCCCGACACGGCGAGCGGTGCCGCCCAGGCGGACTACTTCGTGGACCGCGGCGGCGCCTGGTCCGCCGACGGGCGCACCCTGCCGGGTGTGCTGGACATCGAGTGGAACCCGTACGGGGACGCCTGCTACGGCAAGTCCCCCACCGCGATGGTGAGCTGGATCCGCGACTTCCTGGACCGGTACCGGGCCCGCACCGGGCGGGACGCCGTCCTCTACACGGCCACCAGCTGGTGGACGCAGTGCACCGGCAACTACGCGGGCTTCGCCCCCACCACGCCGCTGTGGATCGCCCGCTACGCCTCCACCGCGGGTGAACTGCCCGCGGGCTGGAGCGCCTACACGATGTGGCAGTACACCTCGACCGGTCCCACCGTCGGCGACCACGACCGCTTCAACGGCACCCCCGACCTGCTGCGGACCTTCGCGGCCGGCTGACCCGCTCCCGGGCAGGAGGATGCCCGGGTCTGCCCGACCCCGACCCCGACCCTGATCAGGTCCGGTCCGGTCCGGTCCCGGGCAGGAGAAAGCCCGGGTCTCCCTCACGGAACCCGGGCTCCTCTTTCCGGCCGCCTCCGTCACGCGGCGACCGGAACCTCCGGCGCCGCGCCGTTCACGGCCGGCGACAGCGCCAGCTCCAGCACCTGGCGGACGTCGGTGACGGCGTGGACGTCGAGCTTGTCCAGCACCTCCGCCGGGACGTCGTCCAGGTCCGGCTCGTTGCGCTTGGGGATGATCACCGTGGTGATGCCCGCGCGGTGCGCGGCGAGCAACTTCTGCTTCACCCCACCGATCGGCAGCACCCGCCCGGTCAGCGAGACCTCACCGGTCATCGCCACATCGGTGCGGACCAGCCGGCCGGAGAGCAGCGAGGCCAGGGCGGTGGTCATGGTGACGCCCGCGCTCGGACCGTCCTTGGGCACCGCGCCCGCCGGGAAGTGGATGTGCGCGCCCCGGTCCTTCAGGTCGCCCACCGGGAGCTCCAGTTCGGCGCCGTGACTGCGCAGGAAGCTCAGCGCGATCTGCGCGGACTCCTTCATCACGTCACCCAGCTGGCCGGTCAGGGTGAGCCCCGACGCGCCCGTCTCCGGGTCGGCGAGGGACGCCTCCACATAGAGGACGTCTCCGCCCGCGCCGGTGACCGCGAGCCCGGTCGCGACACCGGGGACGGCGGTACGGCGCTCGGCCGGGTCCTGGGCGGACTCGGGCACGTGGTGCGGCCGGCCGATCAGGTCCCGCAGATCTCCCTCGGTGACGGTGAGGGGCAGCTCCCGCTCGCCCAGCTCGTGCCGGGCCGCGATCTTGCGCAGCAGCCGCGCGATGGACCGCTCCAGGGTCCGCACGCCCGCCTCGCGCGTGTACTCGCCGGCCAGCTTGCGCAGCGCGCCCTCGTCGATCGTCACCTCGTCCCGGTCCAGCCCCGCGCGCTCCAGCTGGCGCGGGAGCAGGTGGTCGCGGGCGATGACGACCTTCTCGTCCTCGGTGTAGCCGTCGAGGCGGACCAGCTCCATACGGTCGAGCAGGGCCTCCGGGATGGCTTCGAGGACGTTGGCCGTCGCGAGGAACACGACGTCGGACAGGTCGAGTTCGACCTCCAGGTAGTGGTCCCGGAAGGTGTGGTTCTGCGCCGGGTCGAGGACTTCGAGCAGGGCCGCGGCCGGGTCGCCGCGGAAGTCGGAGCCGACCTTGTCGATCTCGTCGAGCAGGACGACCGGGTTCATCGAACCGGCTTCCTTGACCGCCCGCACGATCCGGCCGGGCAGCGCGCCGACGTAGGTACGGCGGTGGCCGCGGATCTCGGCCTCGTCGCGGACCCCGCCGAGGGCGACGCGGACGAACTTGCGGCCCATCGCGTGGGCGACGGACTCACCGAGGCTGGTCTTGCCGACGCCGGGCGGGCCGACCAGGGCGAGCACGGCGCCTCCGCGCCGGCCGCCGACGACCCCGAGTCCCCGGTCGCTGCGCCGCTTGCGCACCGCCAGGTATTCGGTGATCCGCTCCTTCACGTCCTCCAGGCCCGCGTGCTCGGCGTCCAGGACCGCCTGGGCGCCCCGGATGTCGTACGCGTCCTCGGTGCGCTCGTTCCACGGCATCTCCAGGACCGTGTCGAGCCAGGTGCGGATCCAGGAACCCTCGGGCGACTGGTCGGAGGACCGCTCCAGCTTGTCGACCTCCTTGAGCGCGGCCGCGCGGACGTTCTCCGGCAGGTCGGCGGCCTCCACGCGGGCGCGGTAGTCGTCGGACTCCTCGCCCTCCTGCTCTCCGTTGAGCTCGCGAAGCTCCTTGCGGACGGCCTCCAGCTGGCGGCGCAGCAGGAACTCGCGCTGCTGCTTGTCGACGCCCTCCTGGACGTCCTTGGCGATGGTCTCGGCGACATCCTGCTCGGCGAGGTGATCGCGCAGCTGCTGGGTGGCGAGCTTCAGCCGGGCCACCGGGTCGGTGGTCTCCAGCAGGGCGACCTTCTGCTCGGTGGTCAGGAAAGGCGAGTAGCCCGAGTTGTCGGCGAGCGCGGAGACGTCGTCGATGGCCTGGACCCGGTCGACGACCTGCCAGGCGCCGCGCTTGCGCAGCCAGGCGGTGGCGAGGGCCTTGTACTCCGTGACGAGTTCGGTCACATGTCCCGGAAGCGGCTCGGGCACGCTCTCGTCGGTCCGCGTGCCCTCCACCCACAGCGCCGCGCCCGGCCCGGTGGTCCCGGCGCCGATGCGCACGCGGCCCCGGCCGCGGATCAGGGCGCCCGGGTCACCGTCGGCCAGCCGGCCCACCTGCTCGACCGTGCCGAGCACGCCCGTACCGGCGTAGGTCCCGTCGACGCGCGGCACCAGCAGCACCTTGGGCTTGCCGGGGTCCGTGCGGGCGGCGGCCTGGGCGGCCTCCACCGCGGCGCGCACCTCGGAATCGCTCAGGTCCAGCGGAACCACCATCCCGGGCAGCACGACCTCGTCGTCGAGCGGCAGCACAGGCAGGGCGAGCGGTGTGGACTCAGTAGCCATGATCTCCCCTTCGGCAGTCAAGTTGAGCTATGCCGACTCAATGCAGGGGAAGCGCCGAATGTTCCCGAGGGCGCGTTCGCTCTGAGCGATCGTCACATCGGGGTGCGGAAGCAGTGGCCGCCCCCGGAAACGGAGCTGCCAGGATGAACGCATGTCCACCCCGTACGACATTCCCGAAGTCCCCGAAGTCCTTGAAGTCCCGGAAGTCCTGGACCGCCGCGAGGGTCCGTACGGCGAGGTCGCGCTGCGCAGGCACGGCGGCCTGCTGCAGATCATCGCCAACGGCTGCTTCCTGATGGACACCTCCGACGGCCGTTCGGAACGGCGGCTGGTCGATGCCGCGCTGGCCGCTCTCGACGCGCGCGTCACGGACCCGCGGGTCCTGATCGGCGGTCTCGGGGTGGGCTTCTCGCTCGCACACGCGGCGGGACAGCCCCGGTGGGGGCGGATCACCGTGGTGGAGCGGGAAGCGGCCATCATCGAGTGGCACCGCGCGGGACCGCTGTCCGAGCTCTCCGCGCGGGCTCTCGCCGACCCCCGCACGGAGATCGTCGAGACGGACCTCGTCGCGTACGTCCATGAGACGTCCGACACATTTGACGCGCTGTGCCTCGATATCGACAACGGGCCCGACTGGACCGTCACCGAGGACAACGAGGGGCTGTATTCACCGGCCGGACTGGCGGCCTGCGCAAGGGTGCTGAATCCGCACGGGGTGCTCGCGGTCTGGTCGGCCAAACCGTCCCCGGAATTCGAGGGAACCTTGCGGAATGCCGGATTCCGGCAGGTGCGTACCGAAGAGATCCCCGTTGCCCGGGGCGTTCCGGACGTCGTGCACATCGGCGTCCGCCCTGGATAGCAAAGCCGCGGTGAATCCCCGTACGCTGCTGCCCTGACACGGATCATTCAAGCGTCAATCGCAGTGATGCGCAGACGACGGATCACCCCACGGATTCCGGAAAAAGCACACCTCAGGGGCGGGCGATGGAGCAGACACAGACCTCCCACAACGGCACGGCGGCGACCACACCCGGCGCACAGCGCCGGATCCTGGTGGTCGAGGACGACGCGACGATCGTGGACGCCATCGCGACCCGCCTTCGCGCCGAAGGATTTCTGGTGCAAACGGCGGGCGACGGCCCGTCCGCGGTGGACACGGCAGAGGCATGGCAGCCCGACCTGCTGATCCTCGACATCATGCTGCCCGGCTTCGACGGCCTGGAGGTCTGCCGGCGCGTGCAGGCCCAGCGGCCGGTGCCGGTCATGATGCTCACCGCGCGGGACGACGAGACCGACATGCTGGTCGGACTGGGCGTCGGCGCCGACGACTACATGACGAAGCCGTTCTCCATGCGGGAGCTGGCGGCACGCGTGCATGTGCTGCTGCGCCGCATGGAGCGCGCGGCCCTCGCGGCCACCACGCCGCGCAGCGGCATACTCCGCCTCGGCGAGCTGGAGGTCGACCACGCACAGCGCAGGGTGCGCGTGCGCAGCGAGGACGTCCATCTGACGCCCACCGAGTTCGACCTCCTGGTGTGCCTGGCGAACACACCCCGCGCGGTCCTCTCGCGCGAGCAGCTGCTGGCCGAGGTCTGGGACTGGGCGGACGCCTCCGGCACCCGCACCGTCGACAGCCACATCAAGGCGCTGCGCCGGAAGATCGGCGCCGAGCGGATCCGTACCGTGCACGGTGTGGGCTACGCCCTGGAGACGCCGAACCCATGACCGGCGGGCCGCCCGGCCGCGGGGGCCCCGGGGACTCCCAGCCCTGGGGCGGCCTACGGCCGTTCTCGATCAAGACCAAACTGGGTGCGCTGGTCGTCGCCTCCGTCCTGATCACCACGGGACTGTCGGTGGTCGCCGTGAACACCAAGACGGAGCTGCGCTTCATCACGGTCTTCTCGATGATCGCCACTCTCCTCATCACCCAGTTCGTGGCCCACTCGCTCACCGCGCCGCTCGACGACATGAACGCCGTGGCCCGGTCCATCTCGCACGGTGACTACACCCGCCGGGTGCGCGAGAACCGCCGGGACGAGCTGGGCGACCTGGCCCAGACGATCAACGTCATGGCGGACGAGCTGGAGGCCCAGGACCTCCGGCGCAAGGAGCTGGTGGCCAACGTCTCGCACGAGCTGCGCACCCCCATCGCGGGGCTGCGCGCGGTGCTGGAGAACATCGTCGACGGCGTCACCCGGGCCGACCCCGAGACGATGCGCACGGCCCTGAAGCAGACCGAGCGGCTGGGACGCCTCGTGGAGACGCTCCTGGACCTGTCCCGCCTGGACAACGGGGTCGTCCCGCTGAAGAAGCGCCGCTTCGAGGTCTGGCCGTATCTGTCCGGCGTGCTCAAGGAGGCCAACATGGTCGCCTCCGCCCGCGCGGGCATGGCCTCCGGGTCCGGCAGTCACACCCGTACGGACGTCCATCTGCACCTCGACGTCTCGCCGCCGGAGCTCACCGCGCTCGCCGACCCGGAGCGCATCCATCAGGTCGTCTCCAACCTGATCGACAACGCGGTCAAGCACAGTCCGCCGCACGGCCGGGTGACCGTCCGGGCGCGGCGCGGCGACCGGCCGGACTCCCTGGAGCTCGAGGTGCTGGACGAGGGGCCGGGCATTCCGCGGGCCGAGTGGCACCGGGTCTTCGAGCGGTTCAACCGCGGCAACGTCAACCGGCCGCACGGCCCGGGCAGCGACGGCGGCACCGGTCTCGGCCTCGCGATCGCCCGCTGGGCCGTGGATCTGCACGGAGGCCGGATCGGAGTGGCCGAATCCGAGCGGGGATGCCGGATTCTCATCACTCTTCCGGGAGCGTCATCCGTACCAAGTTGACGTAAAGTTCGAAGCGGAGTCGCACGATCCGTCCGTGTTACCGCTGACGGGCACGTGTGATCAGGCACAGGCCCGCGTGAGCTGCGCGTCGGGTCGTGGCCGGGCGATCCCCGAAGCCGCCGGAAGAACCGGAACCTCGCTTGTTTCCCGCCATTTCCTGCGCCGAAACACCAGCGGGGATGTGACTTACGCGACGATGAACGGGCCCGGCCTGACCTTCCCGCTCTCGGGGGCGTAGCCTTTATTTCCGCTGTCCATCATCTTGCGAAGCGGAAGAGGGCGGTTGACGCCGTGTCGCCACAGTCCCCCAGTAACTCGAGCATCTCGACCGACACCGACCAAGCGGGCAAGAACCCCGCTGCGGCCTTCGGTGCCAACGAATGGCTCGTCGACGAGATCTACCAGCAGTACCTCCAGGACCCGAACTCGGTGGACCGAGCCTGGTGGGACTTCTTCGCCGACTACAAGCCGGGCGCGCCTGCGACCTCGGCTCCGGTAGGTAACGCGGCCGCGGGGGCCGCGGGGACCTCCACCGCTCCGGCCCGCCCGGCCGCTCCGGTCCAGCCCGCCGCGCCCGTCCCGGCGGCCGCGCGGCCCGCCGCCGCCGCCCCGGCACCCGCCGCCGCCCCGGCACCCGCCAGGACCCCGGCCCAGGCCGCCGCTCCGGCGAAGGCCGCCCCCGCCGCGAAGCCGGCGGCGGCCACACCGAAGGCGGCGCCCAAGGCCGAGCCCTCCGGCGAGGCGAAGACCGGCCCCGAGCAGGTGACCCTGCGCGGCCCGTCCGCCGCCGTGGCGAAGAACATGGACGCCTCCCTGGAACTCCCCACGGCCACATCCGTGCGCGCGGTCCCGGTGAAGCTGCTGTTCGACAACCGCATCGTCATCAACAACCACCTCAAGCGGGCCCGGGGCGGGAAGATCTCCTTCACCCACCTCATCGGCTACGCGATGGTGCAGGCCATCAAGGCCATGCCGGCGATGAACCACTCGTTCGCCCGGGTGGACGGCAAGCCGACCCTGGTGAAGCCGGAGCACGTCAACCTCGGTCTGGCCATCGACCTGGTGAAGCCCAACGGCGACCGCCAGCTGGTCGTCGCGGCCATCAAGAAGGCCGAGACGCTGAACTTCTTCGAGTTCTGGCAGGCCTACGAGGACATCGTCCGTCGCGCCCGCGACAACAAGCTGACGATGGACGACTTCACCGGTGTGACGGTCTCCCTGACCAACCCCGGCGGCCTCGGCACCGTCCACTCCGTGCCGCGCCTGATGCCCGGCCAGTCGGTCATCCTGGGCGTCGGCTCCATGGACTACCCGGCGGAGTTCCAGGGCACCAGCCAGGACACGCTGAACAAGCTCGGCATCTCCAAGGTCATGACGCTCACGTCGACCTACGACCACCGGGTGATCCAGGGCGCCGCCTCCGGCGAGTTCCTCCGCTCGGTGGCGAACCTCCTGCTCGGCGAGAACGGCTTCTACGACGAGATCTTCGAGGCGCTGCGCATCCCCTACGAGCCGGTCCGCTGGCTCAGGGACATCGACGCCTCCCACGACGACGACGTCACCAAGGCCGCCCGGGTCTTCGAGCTGATCCACTCCTACCGGGTCCGCGGCCACGTCATGGCCGACACCGACCCGTTGGAGTACCGCCAGCGCAAGCACCCCGACCTGGACATCGTCGAGCACGGCCTCACTCTGTGGGACCTGGAGCGCGAGTTCGCCGTCGGCGGCTTCGCGGGCAAGTCCCTGATGAAGCTGCGCGACATCCTCGGCGTGCTGCGCGACTCGTACTGCCGCACCACCGGTGTCGAGTTCATGCACATCCAGGACCCCAAGCAGCGCAAGTGGATCCAGGACCGCATCGAGCGCTCGCACACCAAGCCCGAGCGCGAGGAGCAGCTGCGCATCCTGCGCCGGCTGAACGCGGCGGAGGCGTTCGAGACCTTCCTGCAGACCAAGTACGTCGGCCAGAAGCGCTTCTCCCTGGAGGGCGGCGAGTCCGTCATCCCGCTGCTCGACGCGGTGCTGGACTCGGCGGCCGAGTCCCGCCTGGACGAGGTCGTCATCGGCATGGCCCACCGCGGCCGGCTGAACGTGCTGGCCAACGTCGTGGGCAAGTCGTACGCGCAGATCTTCCGCGAGTTCGAGGGCAACCTCGACCCGAAGTCGATGCACGGCTCCGGTGACGTGAAGTACCACCTGGGCGCCGAGGGCACCTTCACCGGCCTGGACGGCGAGCAGATCAAGGTCTCCCTGGTCGCCAACCCCTCGCACCTGGAGGCGGTGGACCCGGTCCTGGAGGGCGTCGCCCGCGCCAAGCAGGACATCATCGGCAAGGGCGGCACGGACTTCACCGTCCTGCCGGTGGCGATCCACGGCGACGCGGCCTTCGCGGGCCAGGGCGTGGTGGCCGAGACCCTGAACATGTCGCAGCTGCGCGGCTACCGCACCGGCGGCACGGTCCACGTCGTCATCAACAACCAGGTCGGCTTCACGGCGGCGCCGGAGTCCTCGCGCTCCTCGATGTACGCCACCGACGTGGCCCGCATGATCGAGGCCCCGATCTTCCACGTGAACGGCGACGACCCGGAGGCCGTCGTGCGCGTCGCGCGCCTGGCCTTCGAGTTCCGCCAGGCGTTCAACAAGGACGTGGTGATCGACCTCATCTGCTACCGCCGTCGCGGTCACAACGAGTCGGACAACCCGGCCTTCACCCAGCCGCTGATGTACGACCTGATCGACAAGAAGCGCTCGGTGCGCAAGCTCTACACCGAGTCCCTCATCGGTCGCGGCGACATCACCCTGGAAGAGGCCGAGCAGGCGCTGCAGGACTACCAGGGCCAGCTGGAGAAGGTCTTCACGGAGGTCCGTGAGGCCACGTCGCAGCCGGCCACGGTCGAGACCTCGGAGCCGCAGGCCGAGTTCCCGGTCGCCGTGAACACCGCGGTGACCACGGAGACCGTCAAGCGGATCGCCGAGTCCCAGGTGAACATCCCCGACCACATCACCGTCCACCCGCGTCTGCTGCCCCAGCTGCAGCGCCGGGCGACGATGGTCGAGGACGGCACCATCGACTGGGGCATGGGCGAGACCCTCGCCTTTGGCTCGCTGCTCCTGGAGGGCGTCCCGGTGCGCCTCGCCGGCCAGGACTCCCAGCGCGGCACCTTCGGCCAGCGCCACGCGGTCATCATCGACCGCAGCACGGGCGAGGAGTACACGCCGCTGCAGTACCTCTCCGAGGACCAGGCGCGGCTGAACGTCTACAACTCCCTGCTGTCCGAGTACGCGGCGATGGGCTTCGAGTACGGCTACTCGCTGGCCCGCCCCGACGCGCTCGTGCTGTGGGAGGCGCAGTTCGGTGACTTCGTCAACGGCGCGCAGACGGTCGTGGACGAGTTCATCTCCTCGGCGGAGCAGAAGTGGGCCCAGACCTCCGGTGTGGTCCTGCTCCTCCCGCACGGCTACGAGGGCCAGGGCCCGGACCACTCCTCCGCCCGTCCGGAGCGCTTCCTGCAGCTCTGCGCCCAGAACAACATGACGGTCGCGATGCCGACGTCGCCGTCGAACTACTTCCACCTCCTGCGCTGGCAGGCGCACAACCCGCACCACAAGCCGCTGGTCGTCTTCACACCGAAGTCGATGCTGCGTCTGAAGGCCGCGGCGGCGAAGGCGGAGGAGTTCACCTCGGGCCAGTTCCGCCCGGTCATCGGCGACGCCTCGGTCGATCCGGCCGCGGTCAGGAAGGTCGTCTTCACCGCCGGCAAGGTCTACTACGACCTGGAGGCCGAGCGGCGGAAGCGCGGCGCGACGGACACGGCGATCATCCGTATCGAGCGCCTGTACCCGCTGCCGGGTGCCGAGCTCCAGGCGGAGATCAAGAAGTACCCGAACGCCGAGAAGTACCTGTGGGCCCAGGAGGAGCCGGCGAACCAGGGTGCCTGGCCGTTCATCGCGCTCAACCTGATCGACCACCTCGACCTGGCGGTCGGCGCCGACCTCCCGCACGACGAGCGTCTGCGCCGCATCTCGCGGCCGCACGGCTCGTCGCCCGCGGTCGGCTCCGCCAAGCGCCACCAGGCCGAGCAGGAGCAGCTGGTGCGCGAGGTCTTCGAGGCGTAGCCCTCCGGGACGTCACCGGCAGTCGTAACAGGTGGGCCGCACCCCTCTTCCCGGGGGGTGCGGCCCACCCGTTTTCGCCGCGCATATCCTTGTCCCCATGTACTTCACGGACCGTGGCATCGAGGAACTGGAGAAGCGGCGCGGCGAGGAGGAGGTCACCTTCGAGTGGCTGGCCGAGCATCTGAGGACGTTCGTCGACCTCAACCCCGACTTCGAGGTCCCGGTGGAACGCCTGGCCACCTGGCTGGCCCGCCTGGACGACGAGGACGACGAGTAGCCCTCCGGTGAGGACGTTCGTCGACCTCAACCCCGACTTCGAGGTCGCGGTGGAACGCCTGGACGACGAGTAACCCTCCGGTCCCGGCGCCCGGGGACCCTGGGCACCCCCAACGGCCGGGCCGCCCGGACATGACCACGTCCAAGCCCCCACGTGACGCACCGGGCACCGCCCTCAACGCCCGCACCCGCGCCCCCCACCGCACCCGCGGGCAGTCGGCACCCCGCACCCGCGGGCAGTCGTGCCGCTGGGGCGGCACGGGTGGGCGCGACGGCACCCCGCAAGCGCCGGGCTGCGCAAACACCCCCCGCCCAGCCCCGACCCCGCACCCCGGTCAACCCCGCACAGCCCCGCGCACAGCCGCGCGCAGCCGCGGGCAGTCGTGCCGCTGGGGCGGCACGGGTGGGCGCGACGGCACCCCGCAAACGCCGGGCTGCGCAAACACCCCCCGCCCAGCACCAACACGCACCACCACCGCGCGCACCCCAGCCACCCAGCCCCACCCCGCGCTCCCGACAAGCCCCGGCTCACCCCATCGAGTGCCTTGACTTTCCCCCACCGCGATATATCGTGAATCACGTAAGACGCGATATGCCGCGTCACGCCACCGGGCTTCCCAGGAGGTCGTCACCATGCCCGAGTCGTCCGTAGCGGAGCCCACCAAGCTCACCTTCGACGCCCCCGTGACCGAACTCCACGTACGCATCGTCAACGGCACGGTGAACGTGGTGGGTACCGACGAAGGTTCCGCCCACCTGGAGGTCTCCGAGATCGACGGCCCTCCCCTGATGGTCACCCAGAAGGACGGCACCCTCACGGTGGCCTACGACGACCTGCCCTGGAAGGGCTTCCTCAAGTGGCTCGACCGCAAGGGCTGGCGCCGCAGCGCGGTGGTCTCCCTCGCCGTCCCCGCCCAGACCCGCGTCGAGGTCGGCGTGGTCGGCGCCACCGCCGTCGTCTCCGGCATCCGCGGCCCCGCCGCGGTGAAGGGCGTCGCCGGCGACACCACCCTGGTCGCGCTCTCCGGCCCGGTCCGCGCGGACACGGTGTCGGGCAACGTGGAGGCCCAGTCCGTCACCGGCGACCTCCGCTTCGCCTCCGTCTCCGGCGACCTCACCGTCGTCGAGGGCTCCGGCCCCTCCGTACGGGCGGACACCGTCAGCGGCTCCATGATCGTGGACCTCGATCCCGACGGCCGCCCCACGGACGTGAAACTG
Organism: Streptomyces sp. NPDC086080; assembly: GCF_044540255.1. Taxonomy (NCBI): domain Bacteria; kingdom Bacillati; phylum Actinomycetota; class Actinomycetes; order Kitasatosporales; family Streptomycetaceae; genus Streptomyces; species Streptomyces sp. NPDC086080. Next base: position 400,674 of record NZ_JBITRU010000002.1, on the reverse strand, counting down.
ACCAGCGTCTCGGGCGAGATCGCCATCCGGCTGCCCGATCCGGCGGACGCCGAGGTCGAGGCCAACACCGCCAGCGGCGCGATCTCCAACGCCTTCGACAGTCTCCGGGTGCAGGGCCAGTGGGGCGCCCACAAGCTCACCGGCCGGCTGGGCGCGGGCAGCGGCAGACTGCGCGCCACCACCGTCTCCGGCTCCATAGCCCTGCTGCGCCGCCCACCCGGGGAGGACGAGCCGGACCGCCCGGGCCGCCCTGGCCAGCCGGACGAGCCGGACCCGCGGGCCGACGCGGGAGACAACGCCGGCCCGACCGACAAGAAGGTGCTCTGACATGCCCCCCGTCTTCGCCCACGGACGCCTCCGCCTCTACCTGCTGAAGCTGCTGGACGAGGCCCCGCGTCACGGCTACGAGGTGATCCGCCTCCTCGAAGAGCGCTTCCAGGGTCTGTACGCACCCTCGGCGGGCACGGTCTACCCGCGCCTGGCCAAGCTGGAGGCGGAAGGCCTGGTCACCCACACCACCGAGGGCGGCCGCAAGGTGTACGCCATCACGGACGCCGGCCGCGCCGAACTGGCCGACCGCAGCGGTGAGCTGGCCGACCTGGAGCTGGAGATCCGGGACTCGGTCGCCGAACTGGCCGCCGAGATCCGGGCCGACGTCAGCGGCGCCGCCGGTGATCTGCGCCGTGAGATGCGGGCGGCGGCCGGCAAGGCCCGCCAGTCCCGCCACTCCCGCGCCCACGACGCATCCGCCGAGGACGAGAGCCTCCTGGGTGACTTCACGGTCTTCGGTGACAAGGACGCTTGGCGCGCCGCCAAGGAGGAGATGCGCCGCGCCAAGCAGGAGTGGAAGGAACAGGCCCGGCGCGCCAAGGACGAGAGCCGCCGCTCCCGCGAGGAGGCCCAGCGTGCCCGCCGCCAGGCCAAGGAGGCCCAGGACAAGGCGCAGGAGGAGGTGCAGCGCATCATGCGGCAGGTTCAGGAGCAGGTCCAGGACCACTTCACCCGGGGCGACTGGCCGACGGGACTGCGTGAGGGTCTCGGCGAACTCGCCAAGGAGATGAGCGAGTTCGGCAAGGACTTCGCGTTCGGCCGCAGCGGCACGGGACCCTCCGGCAAGCCCTCCGAGGCGGAGTACTCCGAGACCCCCGGCGACTTCCCCGCCGACTGCGCTCCGGCCTGGGCCCACGGGGACCCCGCGGACTCCACCGGGGACCCGGCCCGCGACCTGGACCGGCTGCTGGACCGCTTCCGGGACGACATCCGGGACACCGCCCGCGACCATGGAGTCACCGCGGACCAGCTCCGCGACGCCCGCGGCCATCTGTCCACGGCCGCGGCCCGGATCGGGGCGATCCTGCGCACCCCGAAGACCTGAGCCGCCGTCAGCCCCACCGTCATCCCGTCCTCAATCCGCCCTCAATCCGCGTCAGCTCGCCTCGGCCTCGCCACCGCTCCCGTACAGCACCCGGGTCAGGGACTCGTAGGTGACTCCGTGGTCGGCGAGGACCTCGGCGGGAACGCCAGGGCGGGTGGTGAGGGCGAGCAGGATGTGCTGGTCGCCGATGTGCCGGTCCCGCAGGGCGGTGGCGGCGCGCAGGGCCCCGGTCAGGATGTCCTTGGCCCCCTGTTCGAAGGGACGGTGCCCCGACCACCGGCTGCCGCCCCCTCCCTTCCGGCCGCCGGACAGCGCCCCGGCTCCGTGCGCCTCCTCCACCCGGGCCACGATCTCCGGCACATCGATTCCCAGCCCGGCAAGGGCGTCGGTCTCGGCCTGGGTCAGCCCGCCCCGCCGCCACGCGCTCTCCAGCGCCTCCCGTACGGACTCCCGCCGTCCGTCGAGCCCGAGGGCCGCCAGCGCGAAGGAGACCCGGCTGCCCTCCCGGTCGAGCAGGGCCAGCAGCAGATGCTCGGCGCCGACGCTTCGCACGCCCGCCCGCTCCGCGTGGGCGACCGCCCCCTTCACCACATCCCGGGCGTCCTTCGTGAACCGTTCGAACATCAGTGCCTCCCGTACTTCTTGTGCACGGCCTGCCTGCTCACCCCGAGTTCGGCGGCGATCTCCTGCCACGACCAGCCCTGATGGCGCGCGTTGCGCACCTGCACGGCCTCCAGTTGCTCCAGCAGCTTGCGCAGCGCGGCGACGGCCCGCAGGCCGACCCGCGGGTCGCGGTCACCCGCCCGCTCGGCGAGGTCGGTTGCCTCAGTCATGATGTCAACTTACATTGACACCCGCTCACCGTCAACCCCAATTGACAGTTGGCATGCCGACGGCCGGCCCGGAACCCCGGACCGGCCGTCGGCGAAAGCCCCGCTTCTCAGGGAGCGGTGAGGACGATCTTCCCGAACTGCCCCCCGGACTCCATCCGCTCGAATCCCTCCCGCGCCCGGTCCATCGGCAGCACCTCGTCGATGACGGGACGTACACCCGTGACGGCGCAGAAGGAGAGCAGGTCCTCCAACTCGTCCTTGGTCCCCATGGTCGACCCGACGATCTTCAACTCCAGGAAGAAGACCCGGGTCAGCTCGGCGTGCGAGGGCCGGTCGCCACTGGTGGCTCCGGAGATCACCAGCGTGCCGCCGGGGCGCAGCGACTTCACCGAGTGGGACCAGGTGGCGGCCCCCACGGTCTCGATGACGGCGTCGACCCGCTGCGGCAGCCGCGCACCGGGCTCCACCACCTCCACGGCGCCGAGCTCCAGCGCCCGCTTGCGCTTGGCCTCGTCCCGGCTGGTGGCGAAGACCCGCAGCCCGGCGGCCTTGCCCAGCACGATGGCGGCCGTCGCGACACCGCCGCCGGCCCCCTGCACCAGTACGGAGTCACCGGGCCGGACCCCGGCGTTGGTGAACAGCATCCGGTACGCCGTCAGCCAGGCGGTCGGCAGACAGGCGGCCTCCTCGAAGGAGAGCTCCTTCGGCTTGGGCAGGACGTTCCAGGTGGGCACGGCGACCTGCTCGGCGAAGGTGCCCGGGTAGCGCTCGGTCAGGATGGACCGGGGTTCCCTGGGCCCCACTCCGTGACCAGTCTGTCCGATCACCGAGTGCAGGACGACCTCGTTGCCGTCCGCGTCGACGCCCGCGGCGTCGCAGCCGAGGATCATCGGCAGCTTGTCCTCCGCGAGGCCGACGCCGCGCAGGGACCAGAGGTCATGGTGGTTGAGGGAGGCGGCCTTGACGGTGACGGTGCTCCAGCCGGGCCGGGACTCGGGAGCGGGACGCTCCCCGAGCTCCAGACCGTTGAGCGGCTGGTCGCGGTCGATTCGGGCGGCGTAGACAGCGAACATGACCTTGACGATAGGTTCCCCGCCCCGCCGGGGGAACCACGGCCCTCTGTGACACACACCCTCTTGCCACATCGCCCGCGGCCGGACAGCCGCGGCGGTTGCCCCCGCGCGGACCGTCCCGGCGGCAGTGGAACCGGTCCCGGCGCCCATGGATCGGCCCCGTCCGCACCTGGACGGGGCCAACAGGACGGCGTGCGCCTCAGCGGCGGGCGACACCCTCCGCCCGGGCGGCCGCGGCCACGGCGGCCGTCACCGCGGGGGCGACCCGCTCGTCGAAGGGGGACGGGATGACGTAGTCGGCGGCGAGATCGTCACCGACCACCGAGGCCAGCGCCTCGGCCGCCGCCAGCTTCATCCCCTCGGTGATCCGGGAGGCCCGCACCTGGAGCGCGCCCGCGAAGATCCCGGGGAACGCCAGCACGTTGTTGATCTGGTTCGGGAAGTCCGACCGCCCGGTGGCCACGACCGCCGCGTACTTGCGCGCGACCTCCGGGTGCACCTCCGGCTCGGGGTTGGCCATGGCGAAGACGAAGGCGCCCTCGGCCATCGACGCCACCGCCGACTCCGGCACCGTGCCGCCGGAGACCCCGATGAACACGTCCGCTCCGGCCAGCGCCGACTCCAGCGTCCCGGAGAGGCAGGCCTTGTTGGTGAACGACGCCAGCTCCGCCTTGATCGGCGTGAGGTCGTCGCGGTCGCGCGAGACGACACCCTTGCGGTCGGCCACGGCGACATCGCCGATACCGGCCTCGACCAGCATCTTGGCGATCGCGACACCCGCGGCGCCGGCGCCCGAGATCACGGCCCGCAGCTCACCCAGCGTGCGTCCGCTCAGCCGCGCCGCGTTCCGCAGCGCCGCCAGCGACACAATCGCGGTGCCGTGCTGGTCGTCGTGGAAGACCGGGATGTCCAGCCGCTCCTGCAGCCGCCGCTCGATCTCGAAGCACCGGGGTGCCGAGATGTCCTCCAGGTTGATACCGCCGAAGGACGGGGCGAGCCGGACGACGGTCTCGATGATCTCGTCGACGTCGGTGCAGTTCAGGGCGAGCGGGACCGCGTCCACGCCGCCGAACTGCTTGAAGAGGATGGCCTTGCCCTCCATCACCGGGAGGGAGGCCTCAGGTCCGATGTCCCCGAGCCCGAGCACGGCCGTACCGTCGGTCACGACGGCGACGACCTGCGACTTCCATGTGTAGTCGTGGACGAGGTCCGGCTGCTCGGCGATCGCGCTGCACACCTTCGCGACGCCGGGCGTGTACGCCAGGGACAGATCGTCCCGGTCACGGATCGGCACGGTGGCCTGCACAGCCATCTTGCCGCCGCGGTGCAGCGCGAACGCCGGGTCGAAGGAATCGAGGGGCTCTGCCCCGCTCTCCGGGTCCTTATGACCGTTCCGGCTTTCGCTGCGAGGATCTGCAATCTCCGCTGCCACTTTCTTTTACCCCTTAAGTATTTACGGTTGAGGGTTACCACTCCTGGTGAGGAGCGGGCGGGACCGCATAAGGCCCGGGGGGTTGTTGCGTACGGGCCGAACACGACGGGCGCGCCGCACACGCGCCCTTGGGCCCCGGATGAGGGGTGTGGAGAACCTTCTTACCGGACGGACGCCTTCGGCGACGAGTCCATAACGTGAAGGTCACATGCCGACACCCGGAATAATCACCTGATATCAGGACAAGATGCGGACGAACCCTCCAGCAAGCCCACAACTCGGCCATGGGCCACTGGCGTGACTTCCATAACACGAGCCCTACCGGAGATCTTCCCGCCGGAATGGCGAATTCCCACAGACTGTCCCGCCGTGATGTACCGGCCTACCCCGGTTCGAGCGTCACCCGTTATCTGATTTTGACATCGCGAGCCCCCTGATCGGCGTAGTCCGAATGGCAAGATGCGGTAATCAGACGAGGTCGCGGCGCTCGAAGACGTGTGCTCCCGACGACCCATGGCGACGCCACTCAGGCAGTCGCCGGCCCCATCGGCAACTCCACCCATCCGCCGGAGGAACCCACCATGACCGCACGCACCACCCGTCGTACCACCGCCGCGCGCTCCCGTCTTGCGGCGGTCGGCACGATCGCGGTCGCAGGCGCACTGCTTCTCACCGGCTGCGGTGACCAGACCGACGACAGCGGCAGCAAGGACACCAAGGAGAAGGGCAAGGCCAACTCCGCCCCCCTGTTCGACAAGCTGCCCAAGAAGATCCAGGACGCGGGCGTCCTGAAGGCCGGCACCAACGCCGAGTACGCCCCGATGGAGTTCCAGGAGGGCGGCAAGATCGTCGGTGTCGACCCCGACCTCGCCGCCGCGCTGGGCGAGAAGCTGGGCGTCGAGGTCCAGTTCACCTCGGGTTCCTTCGACGGTCTGATCACCTCGCTGAACTCGGGCCGCTACGACATCGCGATGTCGTCCATCACGGACAACAAGCAGCGCCAGGAGGGCCTGGACGACAAGGGCAAGAAGCTCGGCCCGGGTGTCGACTTCGTCGACTACTTCGTCGCCGGCACCGCCGTGTACGTCCAGAAGGGCAACCCGGAGGGGATCAACTCCATCGAGGACCTCTGCGGCCAGAAGGCCGCCGTGCAGCGTGGCACCACCTACGAGAAGGCGCTGCAGGACCAGTCCGCGAAGTGCGCGGACGCGGGCAAGCAGAAGATCACGATCCAGTCGTTCGAGAACGACACCGAGGCCCAGACCCGCGTGAAGTCGGGCGGCGCGGTCGCCGGCGTCAACGACTACCCGGTCGCGGTCGACCTGGTCCGCAAGGCGGACGACGGCAACGCCTTCGAGATCGTCGGTGAGCAGGTGGACGCCGGTCCGTTCGGCATCGCGGTGAACAAGGACAACAAGCAGCTCACCGAGGCCCTGGAAGCGGCCGTCAACGCGATCATCGAGGACGGCACGTACAAGAAGATCCTGGAGAAGTGGGGCGCCGAGACCGGCGCCATCGAGAAGGCCACGATCAACGGCGGCAAGTGACATTCCCGGGCACGTACTGAAGGGCAGTCACAGTGACTGACAAATTCGACAAGGAGACGGCCGACGCCCGACCGGCGGCAGCCGTCTCCAAGGAGGGCGGGGCCGCCGTGCCGCCCTCGGCGATCAAGGCCATCCCGGTCCGCCACTACGGCCGGTGGATCAGCGGAGCCGTCGTGCTGGCGCTGGTGGCTCTGCTCGTCAACGCCTTTGTCACCGCGGAGAAGATCCAGTGGCACGCCGTCGGCGACTACGTCTTCGACGGCACCGTCCTGGCCGGCGCCGGACGCACCCTGATGATCAGCGTCCTGGCGATGATCATGGGCGTTGTCCTCGGTGTGATCCTCGCCGTGATGCGGCTGTCCAAGAACCCGGTGACGAGCTGGGTGGCGTGGATCTACATCTGGTTCTTCCGCGGTACGCCGGTCTACGTGCAGCTTCTGCTGTGGTTCAACCTGGCGCTGATCTTCCAGACGCTGAACCTCGGTCCGCTCTACAAGGACGAGATGGTCGACGTCATGACGCCGTTCATGGCGGCCCTGCTGGGTCTGGGCCTGAACGAGGCGGCGTACATGGCGGAGATCTGCCGCGCCGGTCTGATGGCCGTCGACGAGGGCCAGACCGAGGCCTCGCACGCGCTGGGCATGAGCCACGCCAAGACGCTGCGGCGCATCGTGATCCCGCAGGCGATGCGGGTGATCGTGCCGCCGACCGGCAACGAGTTCATCAACATGCTGAAGACCTCGTCACTGGTGTACGCGGTGACGTACAACGAACTGCTGCGCGCCACCTCGACGATCGGCTCCACGTCGTACGCCGTGATGGAGATGCTGTTCGTGGCGTGCATCTGGTACCTGGTCATCACCAGCGTCTTCAGCGTCGGCCAGTACTACCTGGAGCGCCGCTTCGCTCGCGGCTCCTCCCGGAGCCTGCCGGCGACGCCGTGGCAGAAGATCAAGGTCAATCTGACGGCCCTCAGCCGTGAGAGGAGCAGCACGGTATGACGGCCATGGTGAAGGCCGAGGGCGTCCACAAGTCCTTCGGCGCCGTCCAGGTCCTCAAGGGCATCGACCTGGAGGTGAAGACCGGCGAGGTGTTCTGCCTCATCGGTCCCTCCGGCTCCGGCAAGTCGACCTTCCTCAGGTGCATCAACCATCTGGAGAAGATCAACGCCGGCCGTCTGTACGTCGACGGCGAGCTGGTCGGCTACCGCCAGAAGGGCGACAAGCTGTACGAGCTGAAGGACAGCGAGGTCGCCCTGCAGCGCCGCGACATCGGCATGGTCTTCCAGCGCTTCAACCTGTTCCCGCACATGACGGCCGTCGAGAACGTCATGGAGGCACCGGTCCAGGTCAGGGGCGTGAGCAGGGCGCAGGCCAGGGAGCGCGCGATGCAGCTCCTGGAGCGGGTGGGCCTCGGCGACAAGGCCGGGAACTACCCCTCGCAGCTCTCCGGCGGCCAGCAGCAGCGGGTGGCGATCGCCAGGGCGCTCGCCATGGACCCGAAGCTGATGCTCTTCGACGAGCCGACCTCGGCACTCGACCCGGAGCTGGTCGGCGACGTCCTCGACGTCATGCGTGACCTCGCCGAGTCGGGCATGACGATGGTCGTCGTCACCCACGAGATGGGCTTCGCCCGCGAGGTGGGCGACAGCCTGGTGTTCATGGACGACGGCGTGGTGGTCGAGGCCGGCAACCCGCGCGACGTGCTGACCGACCCGCAGCACGAGCGCACCAAGTCGTTCCTGTCCAAGGTGCTCTGACCGCGGTCCCGCACAGGGTGAAGGGGCGGTACGGATCTTCCGTACCGCCCCTTCACCGTGCGCTACTTCAACGCCAGCAGCAGGGTGTCCGAGGGTGAGCACCACACCGGCCGGGCCTCGGCGAACCCCTTCTCGCGCAGCACGCGCGCGTGCCATGCCGCCGACGGCATGTCGCCGTCGGCGTGTTCGCCGTAGATCTCGAACCGGCGGGCCGTCGGTTCCGCGAGCACCGGGTCCTTCGCGGCGAGCCGCCACCACTCGGCCCAGTCCAGGGCGCCGTCCGACTTCGCCCGGTCCATGCGGGCGTGCCGCCGCGCCCGCTCCGCGGCGTTGATCCGGGGTGTGGTCTCGTCGATCATGTGGTCCGCGTTCATGAAGACCCCGCCGTCGCGGACCAGCCCCGCGATGTGCCCGTAGAGGTCCGCGAGAGGTTCCCGGTGCAGCCAGTGAAGTGCGGTCGCGGTGAGTACGGCGTCGTAGGAGTCGTGCGGCAGCGCCTCCGCCCAGCCGGGGTCCTTGAGGTCGGCGGTGACGAAGCTGACCCGCCGGTCCCCCGCGAAGGTGCCCTCGGCGATGGCGAGCAGCGCCGGGTCCAGGTCGACGCCGGTGCTGGTGGCGTCGGGGAAGCGGGCGAGCAGCCGGGCGGTGATGGTGCCGGTGCCGCAGGCCAGGTCCAGCATGCGGGGGGCGGTGCCGACGAGGGCCTCGACCATGTCGAGCATGATCCGGAACCGCTCCTCGCGGTCGGGCATGTACCACTCCTGCTGCCGGTCCCAGCTCTCCTGCCAGGCCTGCCAGTCGGCGCCGGCCGTGGTGGTGTGCGCGTCCGTCATCGAGCCCCTCCTCGCCTCCGTCACGTAATACCCTTGCAGCACGACCGTCTATTACCCGACCGCACTCATGACCCTAGAGCCCCTGTGTAAGGACTACAAGTGGAACTGGCCTATTACTCAGATTACGCCGTCCGCCTCGTCAACACCGAGGAACCGGCCCGGGGGAAGGACACGCTGACCTCGGTCGAGGCCGTCCGTGACCTGTTCGGCGGGAACCAGTCGGCCGCCCGGCGCGCCACCGACGCCGATGTGACACGGTTCCGCTCGGTCCGGGCCAGGCTCCGCTCGGTCTTCGAGGCGGCGGACGGCGGGGACGAGACCCTCGCCGTCGACCTGCTGAACTCGCTCCTGCTGGAGTTCCCGGTCAGCCCGCAGATCTCCGGGCACGACTTCCGCGACGACGACGGCCGCCCGCTGTGGCACATGCACCTGGCCGACCACCCGTCCAACGCGACCGCCGGCTACGCCGCCATCGCCGCGATGGGCCTCGCCTTCCATCTCACCGAGTACGGCGTGGACCGGCTCGGCCTGTGCGAGGCGGCACCCTGCCGCAACGCCTACCTGGACACCTCGACCAACCGCTCCCGCCGCTACTGCTCCGACCGCTGCGCCACCCGCGCCAACGTGGCCGCCTACCGTGCCCGCAAACGCCTGGAGGCCGACCGGGCGGAGAACACCGGCCGCGCCGACGACAGCACCCAGCCCACCACGGCCAGCGGCGAACGCCGCTCCGGACCGCGCGGCCGGTAACGGAACCGGACCCGGCCCAGCACCAGCTCGTCGGGGACGACGCCGTAGTCGGTGCTGTCACCACCGGCGTACGCGTTGTCCCCGAGCACCCACCAGCCGCCGTCCCGCCGCTCGGTGGCCCGCTTCACGACCAGCAGGTCCTGCTGGAACGGATGCCGCAGCACGATCACGTCACCACGCCTGACCCGGGCCCCGTAGTGCACCAGCAGCCGGTCCCCGTGATGCAGCGTCGGCACCATGGACGGCCCGGTCACCTCGGCCACCCCGAAGGGCAGCGGCGCCCTCGCCCGTTCGGCGTCCTGCGACAGCTCCGGCATCTCCCGGCACCTCCCGGTCATCGCTCCACCAGTCCCAGTGTGACCCCGGACTTTTGCCCTAAGCCCGCGGGGGCACCCGCGAAATGCCGACGGCCACGGAGTAATGTCCACGGTGAGAAGACGATCACGAGGAAGGAAACGCTCCATGCTTTCCCGCCTGTTTGCCCCCAAGGTCAAGGTCAGCGCCCACTGCGACCTGCCCTGCGGCGTGTACGACCCGGCCCAGGCCCGCATCGAGGCGGAGTCGGTGAAGGCCGTCCAGGAGAAGATGGCCGGCAACGACGACCCGCACTTCCAGGCCCGCGCCACGGTGATCAAGGAGCAGCGCGCCGAGCTGGCGAAGCACCACGTCTCCGTGCTGTGGAGCGACTACTTCAAGCCCCCGCACTTCGAGAAGTACCCGGAGCTGCACCAGCTGGTCAACGACGCCCTGAAGGCCCTGTCGGCCGCCAAGGCCTCCACGGACCCGGCCACCGGTCAGAAGGCCCTCGACTACATCGCCCAGATCGACAAGATCTTCTGGGAGACCAAGAAGGCCTGATCCTCGATCATGCTTTCCGACCCGCGATGAGCTGGTCGCAGCGTCTCCCTGCCCGCACCCGGTCCGCGGTCCGCCGTACCAACCACGGCGTCCCTGACGGCCCGGGTGCGGTCTCTTTTTCGCCCGGAGGCCCCGGCCCACCCGCGGATCCCTGCCGGAGAGCCGGGTGCCCGACGTGGGCCGGAGCCGATGTCCTAGGGTGTCCGTATCTCTGAGCACACGCAGTCTCTGAGCACACGCGGGAGCGACGTTGAGGCGAGCGACAGTCCACGGGCCGGCACACGCCGGCCTTCGTGGTGCGCTGGCTCTGCTCATCGCCGTGGTCGCGCTGCTGTGCGTGTTCGGGCATGCGGAGCGTGGCGGGTCGGGCCCGGGCCCGTCGGCCGCGCGGCAGGTGCATGCCCCTGCCGCCGCTGAGGATGCGGACGGGGCGGCGGCGCCGTGCGCCAAGAAGGTGATCGCCGAGCACAGCGCCCATCGGGCAGCGGCTCCGCCGCCGGCTGCCTCGCACCCAGGACCCGCGGCCTGTGACACCGCGCCCGCGTCGCCCCTGTCACAGCACCGCGGAACACCGTCGGGTGGCCCCGCTCCGCCGCCGTCCACCCCGCTTCACTCCGTTCTGCGGATTTAGGCCCGGCCTGTCGGTCGTGTGTCCCTGAATCCTCGGAGAACGGAGCTGTTCAGCATGTCCTCTTCCCCGCGCTCATGGAGTCGGGCGGGCGCAGCACTGCGTGGTTGGCAAACCCGGCAGTGGGCTGTGGCCGGCGCAGGTGCCCTGGCCACGGCGATCCTGGTCGGCGCACCCACCGACGTGGTGCCCAATCCTCTGTTCGGCCGGTCGGTCCCCGTGCAGTGGTGGAACTACCCGGCCCTCGCCGTCACAGCCGTCCTGGCCGGCATCGTCCTGAGCACCTACGTCCGTCCGCCCTCCGCCCCTTCGGAGCCGGACCCCCGCAAGGGCGGCCGTCTGGGAGCGGTCGGCGGCGCGCTGTCCTTCTTCGCCGTCGGCTGCCCGGTCTGCAACAAGCTCGTCCTCGTGCTCCTCGGTGCGTCCGGAGCCATGAGCTACTGGGCTCCCCTGCAGCCGCTGCTGGCTGTCGTATCGGCGGGGCTGCTGGCGGAAGCCGCGCTTCGCCGCCTGTCCTCGCAGACCGTGTGCCCGGTCACGGCGTCCGCCTGACCCGCGCCCCGGTTCTGCTTCCTGTTTCTTCCTCATCGTCTGAGGTGTCCCATGACTCCGTCCCTCCTTTCCTCGTCCCGCCGTACCCGCAGGCGCAACGCGGCCGTCGGGGTCCTCGCCGCCGCCGCGGTGACCGCGACCTTCGCCCTCACCCTGGACGACTCCGCGAACCGCGACGACGCCCCGGACCGGTCCGCGGCGGTCACCGAGTCCGTCGCTCCGGCACCCGCGGACGAGAGCCTGCTCGCCCTTGCCCGCCGCGATCCCTCCGACGCCCTGGCCGTCGGGCGGGCGGACGCCCCGGTGGTGTTGATCGAGTACTCCGACTTCCAGTGCCCGTTCTGCGGCCAGTTCGCCCGGAACACCGAACCCGAGCTGCTGCGCTCGTACGTGGACAAGGGGGTCCTGCGTATCGAATGGCGCAACTTCCCCGTCTTCGGCGAGGAGTCGGAGCAGGCCGCCCTGGCCGGCTGGGCGGCCGGACAGCAGGACAAGTTCTGGGAGTTCCACGACACCGCCTACAGCGAGCCGCGTGAACGCAACGCCGGTAAGTTCAGCGCGGAGAAGCTCACCGCCATGGCCCGTGCGGCCGGAATCCCCGACATCGAGCGGTTCCGGGCGGACATGGCATCCGACGAAGCCCGAAGCGCCGTGGGCCGGGACCAGGAGGAGGGCTTCAACCTCGGCGTGACCAGCACTCCGGCGTTCCTGATCAACGGCCGTCCCATCCTGGGGGCGCAGCCCACGGCCGTCTTCAAGGAAGCCGTCGAGGCGGCGGCGAAGGCGGCCGGACGATGAGCGAGGCCGGTCTGACGGTGGCCTTCCTCGGCGGTCTGCTGGCCCTGCTCAGTCCGTGCAGCGCGTTGTTGCTGCCCGCCTTCTTCGCCTACTCCTTCACCAGCCGCACCCGGCTGGTGGCGCGCACCGGCCTGTTCTACGTCGGATTGTGCACGACGCTCGTGCCGCTCGGGGTGGCCGGCTCGTTCGCCAGCCGGCTCTTCTACGGCCATCGGGACGTCCTGGTGACGGTGGGAGGATGGACGGTCATCATCCTGGGTGTGGCCCAGATCGCCGGGGTGGGCTTCGGTTCGCGGCGGATGGCGCGGGCCGCGGGCGGGCGCCGCTCGGGTTCGGCGCTGTCGGTGTTCGCGCTGGGCGCGGTGTACGGGCTGGCGGGGTTCTGTGCCGGGCCGATCCTCGGCGGCATCCTGACCGTGGCCGCCTTGGACGGCGACCCCTTGCACGGCGGGGTACTGCTTGCCGTCTACGCCCTGGGGATGGCGGTTCCGATGTTCGTGCTGGCGTTGTTGTGGGACCGGTTCGATCTGGGACGCAAGCGCTGGCTGCGGGGCCGGGTCTTCCGGGTGGGTCCGGTGGCCCTGCACAGCACCTCGGCCTTCGGCGGCGTGCTGTTCATCGCGCTCGGGGTGGCCTTCCTCGCCTTCGACGGCACGTCCGCGCTGCCGTCGTTGCTGAGCACCGACGCCGAGTTCGCTCTGGAGGAGCGGTTGTCCGGACTCGGCGCGGCGGTGTCCGACCGGCTGGTGGTGCTGGTCCTGGCCGCTGTGGCGGCGCTGGCCGCACTGCTGGTCCTGTGGAGGCCGGTGAGGAGACGGGATCGGCGGTCGTCGCCGGAAGGCGAGCCGTCCGCGCGATAGCGGGTCCCGGCGGCCGCACGCCGCGTGCGGCCGCCGACGGGGGGAGGGATCCGGCCCGGGTCTCTCCCCTTCTCCCGTGGCTCAGCGGTCGCGGAGGGCGGAAGCCGGATCGGGGGCGGTCCCGGCACGGGCCGCGCCGGGGACCTCGGCGGACCTTCGGGGTGATCCGGATGAGCGGGTAGGGCCGGGACCGGCGGACGAACGCCCCGGCGTCACGAGCCCGGACAGGGCGGGCTCGTTCAGACGATCACGTCGACGAGCATGAGGGCGGCGACCGCCAGCAGGACGCCGGCGAAGATCCTCTGGAGGGTGGTGCCGGAGACCTTCGCGGCGAGCCGTTTGCCGTCCCAGGCGCCGAGGATCGCGGCTCCGGTGAAGGGGCCGATGATCTCCCAGGGGAGCCCGCCACCGGTACCGGCGCGCGCGGCGAGCGCGGCCAGCGAATTGATCGTGATGACGAGCAGGCTGGTGCCCACCGCCCGCCGCATGGCCAGTCCGAGGACGTTCACCAGGGCCGGGACGGCGAGGAATCCCCCGCCGACCCCCAGAAGGCCGGTGACCGCGCCCAGTCCGGCACCTGCGCCCGCCACCTTGCCGGGACGGATCCGGTCCGGAGGTTCGGACACGGACGGCCGCAGCATGCGCAGGGCCGCCACCGCGGCGATGACCGCGAACGCCGCCGTCAGCACCGCTTCGGGCAGGCTCCCGGCGGCGGCGCCGACGAGGAAGGCGGGGACGATGCCCGCCGCGGCGAACAGCATCCCCGTCTTCCATGCCACGTTCCCGTCGCGGGCGTGGACGTACAGGGCGGTGACGGAGGTGGCGGTGACGATGATCAGACTGGCCGTGGTGGCGGTGGCCGGCGTGAGGCCGAGCAGGTAGATCAGCGCCGGTACGGCGATGACGCTGCCACCGCCGCCGAGGGCTCCGAGAGCGAGGCCGACGACGGCCCCGGCGAGGAGGGCGAGAACGAGGACGGTCACGCTGTCCGGCCGCTGTTCCCGCGTCCGTCGACGACCGGGTGCCCGGCGGCGGCCCACGCGTTCATGCCGCCCTTGACGTCCACCGCCTGCGCTCCGCGCTCGAGGAGGAGCTTCGTCGCCTGCTGGGAGCGGTGTCCGCTGCGGCAGATCACCACCAGCGGCCGGCCCTGCGCCTCGGGCGGCAGGGTGCCGCCGGCGACCAGTTTGGTCAGCGGCATGTGGACGGCGCCCGGGGCGTGGCCCGCGGCCCATTCGGGCTTCTCACGGACGTCCAGCAGGACGGCGTCGGGCTGGTCGCCACGGGTACGGCTGCGGGCCTCGTCGGCGGTGACCCGGGGCCCGTTTCGGCGGAAGAGGAACATCGGTGCTTCCTTGCTTGCGAGAGGAACGGCCGGAATTCAGCCGGAGGTCAGGGACAGCCCGGCATCCGCCGCGGCGTCGAAGCCGTCGTCGACGGCGACCACGTCACGGCCGGCGGCGTCGAGCAGGGAGGCGGCGATCGCCGCGCGCATCCCGCCGGCGCAGTGCACCCACACGGTCCCCGGCGGCACGTCGTCGAGGCGGCCGTGCAGATGGTGGATCGGGATGTGGACCGAGCCGTCGATGAAGCCGCCCGCACGCTCCGAGTCCCGGCGCACATCCAGGACGACGACGTCGTCGCCCCGCCGAAGGACATCGGCGAGGTCGGCGAAGCGGGCGCGGGGGAAGGAGGCGAGCCGTTCGCCCGCACGGACCCAGGCGGCCGGTTCGCCGGTGGCGGCGGCGGCCGGGCGGTCGATACCCACCCGGGCCAGCTCCCGCTGCGCGGCGGCGACCTGCTCCGGGGTGTCGGCCAGCAGGGTGACGGGCTTGCCCCACGGGATCAGCCAGGCCAGGTAGGTGGCGAGCTTGCCCTCGCCCTCGAAGTTGAACGAGCCCGCCACATGCCCGTCGGCGAAGGCCGTGCGGCTGCGCAGGTCCACCACCCACTCACCCGCGGCCAGCCGGGAGGCGATCTCCGCGGCGTCCGCGCGCCTCGGCGGGGTGAGGTCGACCGGCGCGGGGCCCGCGGCGTTGGCCGGGCCCATGTGCGCGTAGTAGGCGGGCACGTCGTCCAGCCCGGCGAGTGTCCGGGCGACGAAGCTGTCGACGTCCAGGGTCAGCGCGTCGTTGGTCTCCCGCTCCTTGCCGATCGTGGTCGCGTCCCCCTCGGCCTGGGACGAGGAGCAGAAGCTGCCGAACCCGTGGGTGGGCAGCACCGGCACCTCGTCGGCCAGTTCGTCGGCCAGCCGGCGGGCGGAGGCGTGCTGGGCGCGAGCCAGCTGTTCGGTCAGCCTCGGTTCGACCAGATCGGGGCGGCCCACGGTGCCGATGAGCAGCGACCCGCCGGTGAACGCCGCCACACCGCGCCCGTCCTCGGTCAGGGCGTAGGACGTGTGATGCGGGGTGTGGCCGGGAGTGGCGATCGCGCGCAGCACCAGGCCCTCGTCGACGGTCACGGTGTCGCCGTCGGACACGGGGGTGCGGGCGAACGACACGTTCGCCGCGGCCGGCACCAGGTACCGGGCGCCGGTGACGCGGGCCAGCTCCAGGCCGCCGGTGACGTAGTCGTTGTGCACATGGGTCTCGGCCACGAAGGCGATGCGCACCCCGCGGCGGGCCGCTGCGGCGATGATCCGGTCGATGTCCCGCGGCGGGTCGACGACCACCGCGGCCGTGGATCCGCCGGCCAGGTAACTGCGGTTGCCCAGGCCCTCGAACTCCAGGGTGTCGACGAAGAACACGACCACGACTCCTTTCGGACGGCTTACCCTAGGGGGTATGCAGCACTTATGCTAATGGGTATACCCATGGGGGTATTCCTCGGGCGCGAGCCACTCGTTCGGGGAATCGCCCGGCGTCGTACGGGTAACCCGTCGGGGTATGGAGGAATCAGTTGTTCCGCACCATTCAGGAGTGTCCGTGTCCTACGACCGCACCGTCCGCCTCGCCATCGACTTCGACACCGCCGTCACCGCCGTCCGCAAGGCCCTGGCCGACCAGGGGTTCGGCATCCTCACCGAGATCGACATCAAGGCCACCCTCAAGGCCAAGCTCGACCACGACATGGAGGACTACGTCATCCTCGGCGCGTGCAACCCGCCCCTCGCCCGCCGGGCCCTGGAAACGGACCGCAGCATCGGCCTGCTCCTGCCCTGCAACGTCGTCGTCCGCGGTGACGGTGACACCACGGTCGTCCAGGCCCTCGACCCGGGAACCATGGTCACGCTTACCGGCCTCGACGCCCTCGGGCCCGTCGCGGACGACGCCACCGCCCGTCTGGACGCCGCACTCAGCGCCCTGTCCGCCGGCTGACCCGCCGGCTTCCGGGCCTCCCCGCGACCTGCGGCCGCACGCCGCCGACCGCATCGACGACGGGGCGGAGGGGGTCTTTTCCCGGCGCGCCGGGTGGAGGCGGCGGTGAACGGCTCCGGCATGTCGCGCCGGGCGCGGCTGGCCGCTCATGGCACCGTCTCCGCGGCCCTGGCCCGGTGCGGTGACGGCGCCCTGCGGGCGCTGGTGGACCGGGCCGTGCCGGCCGGATCCGGCATCGGCGGGACATCGGCGCTGATCGAGGTGGCCGGGACCACGGTCTTCGTGAAGCGCGTCCCCCTCACCGGCCTGGAACTGCGGCCGGAGCACGTCCGGTCCACCGCGAACCTGTTCGAGCTTCCGATGTTCTGTCATTACGGCGTCGGCGCCCTCGGCGGGCCGGGCTTCGGGGCCTGGCGGGAGCTCGCCGTGCACACCATGACGACGGACTGGGTGCTCACGGCGGAGCACGAGGGCTTCCCCCTGATGCACCACTGGCGGGTACTGCCCGGCTCGGCACCCCTGCCGGAGGAACTGGCCGATGTCGAACGGGCCGTCGCCTACTGGGGCGGCGGATCGCGGGTGTGCCGCCGGATCCGGGCCCTCGAGGAGTCCCCGGCCTGTGTCGCGCTGTTCCTGGAGTACATCCCGCAAAACCTGCACCAGTGGCTGGGCAGCCGGATCGGGGCAGGCGGTGAGGCCGCCGGCCGGGCCTGCGCCATGGTGGAGCGGGAGCTGCTGGACGGCATCTCCTTCATGAACAGCCGCGGGCTGCTGCACTTCGACGCGCACTTCGAGAACATCCTGACCGACGGCCGACGCCTCTACTTCGCGGACTACGGCCTCGCCGTCTCCTCCGGGTTCGAGCTGTCCGCCGAGGAGTCCGGCTTCTTCGACCGGCATCGGACGTACGACCGCGGCTACACCGCCACGTATCTGGTGAACTGGCTCGTCACCGCGCTGTACGGGCTCCGCAGGGAGGACCGGGAGGGCCGCCGTGCGCTGGTGCGCGCCCTTGCCGGCGGCGAGCGTCCCACGGGCGTTCCGGACGAGGTCGCGGCCATCCTCACCCGGTACGCGCCGGTCGCCGCGGTGGTGTCCGACTTCAACCGCGCGTTCCAGGACCGGAGCAGGCTGACCCCGTACCCGGTGGAGGAGATCCGCCGGCTCGGCGTCACAGCGGGCGGGCCGTGAGGATCCGATGTGCGGGGCGGACTCGCACGGGCGGCCGTACGGGCTGTCACGCACCTGTGGTGATCACGCGGGCCGTGGAATGCTGGGCGGATGGAGCTGGACGATCTGGTGCGACTGCGGCGGGCCCGGGACCGGATGGACCGGGAGTACTCCGAACCGCTCGACATGACGGAGCTGGCGCGGACCGCGCTGATGTCTCCCGGCCACTTCCAGCGCAGTTTCCGCGCGGCGTACGGACAGACTCCGTACGCCTATCTCATGACCCGGCGCATCGAGCGTGCCAAGGCGCTGCTGCGGCGGGGCGATCTCACGGTGACGGAGGTGTGCCTCGCGGTCGGCTGCAGCTCGCTCGGCTCGTTCAGCTCGCGCTTCACCGAACTGGTCGGGGAGACGCCGAGCGCGTACCGGGCCCGGTCCCACGAGGAGGGCGCGGTGATTCCGCCGTGTGTGGCGCGCGTGTACACACGTCCGGTTCGCGGCAGACCCCGGGCCGATCCGGGCCGGACCTTCTAGCGTGGGCGTATGGACACAGGAACGGACGCGAAACTCGCGCAGTGCTTCATCGCCGTCGACGATCACGACAAGGCCCTGGCCTTCTACTGCGACGTGCTGGGCCTCGAGGTCCGCAACGACGTGGGGTTCGAGGGGATGCGGTGGGTGACGGTCGCGTCGCCGGAGCAGGACGTGGAGATCGTGCTGGAGCCGCCCGCCGCGAGCCCGGACGCCTCCCCCGGCGACCGACAGGCCATGGCGGAGCTGCTGGCCAAGGGCATGCTGCGCGGAGTCAACTTCACCACCACCGACTGCGACGCCCTCTTCGAGCGCGTCCAGGCCGCCGGTGCGGATGTGATCCAGGAGCCGGTCGACCAGCCGTACGGGGTGCGTGACTGCGCGTTCCGCGACCCGGCGGGGAACATGCTGCGCTTCATGGAACGCCCCGGACGGTGAGCGTCCGCTGGACGTACGCCTTCCTCGACCGGCCCGCCGCGGTGGCCGACCGGGCCGGCGCGTTCTGGGCGGCCGTCACGGGGGCCCGGCTGTCCGAACCGAGCGGGGACAACGGGGAGTTCATCACCTTGACGGTGGAGGGCGCCGATGCCTGTGCGGGGGTGCAGCGGATCGTCTCGGGAGAGGGCGGTGTGCATCTGGACTTCTCCGTCGAGGACATCGCGGGGTTCGCCGCGGCGGCCCGGCGGCTGGGTGCGGGGACGGTCGCCGAGCACGAGGGGTGGTCCGTACTGCGGTCGCCCGCGGGGCAGTTGTTCTGCGCGATTCCCTGGCACGGGGAGTCGGTGCGGCCGCCGGTGGTGCGCGGCAGCCGGCTGGACCAGGTGTGCCTCGACCTCGCACCCTCCCTCTACGATGCCGAAGTCGCCTTTTGGGGCGGGCTGTTGGCCGACTGGGAGTCCGCTCCCGGTTCGCTGCCGGAGTTTCACGTGGTCAGGCCGCCGGCCGGGCTTCCGGTGCGCGTCCTGCTCCAGCGCCTGGAGCAGGAACGGCCCGTCTCCGCGCATCCCGACCTGGCCTGCGCCGACATCGGGGCGACCAGGGCGCGGCACGAGGAGCTGGGGGCCTCGTTCGTCACCGCGTTCGACCACTGGACGGTGATGCGGGACCCGGCCGGGGGTCTCTACTGCCTCACCGGCCGTGATCCCTGGACGGGCGGGCTTGCCGCCCCGCCGGACGGGTCGCGGGCATAGCGGCGGACGGCGCACCCGCGCCGCCCTGCTGTGCCTTTGGTTCAGCGCTTTCTGCTGTACGTCCGTACCAGTGCGCCGTTGCCGAACGTGCGCACCGACTCCAGCGTGAACTCCGTTACCGAGAAGCGGGAGTTGAACATCGGCATGCCGGAGCCCAGCACGATGGGATAGGTCTTGATGACCAGTTCGTCGATCTCGTCGACCAGCTGACCGGCGAGTTCGGCCCCTCCGCACAGATAGATGTCGTACGCGCCGTCCTCCGCCTTCAGTGCCCGCACCCGGCCGACCAGATCGTCCGCGATGATCTCGACGTTCGGGTCGGGCGACTCCCCCAGCGTGCGGGAGGCGACGTATTCGCGCAGGTGGGCGTAAGGGCTGGTGATGCCCTCCTTCAGGGCCAGGTCGTAGCTGCCGCGGCCCTGGACGACCGTGTCGAACCGCTTGTTCGGCAGGTGGTCCAGGCCGAGCGGCCGACGGCCGTGGGTGGGCAGGGTTTCCGGGTACTCCGTCTTGAGGAACTCGAAGAACTCCTCGTCGACCAGGGCGATCATGGCCGACCCGTCGCCCTCCGGGTCGCCGATGTAGCCGTCGATGGAGCAGGCGATGAAGTACGTGAGCTTTCGCAACGCGGTCTCTTCCCGTGGACGGCACTCGTCGTGAACAACTCCAGTTGTAGTACTCCACTCGTAGTGGTCGCAAGGGATTATCGGGAGCGGGGCAGGAGTGGCGGAAAGGGTTCGTACGGTGCCGCCGGCCGGGCTTGGTGCGGGCCGGTCTCCGCCGGTCGCTACCCCGGGGGCAGTCCGCGGGTGGCGAGCGCGAGGAAGAAGACCCCGGCCATGACCGGGACGACGGCCGCGGTGACCGCCACTCCGCGGGGGCGACGGGTGCCGACGGGCAGGGGTCCGTACGGCAGCTCGGCCCATTGCCGGGCCGTCTCACGCCGCTCGGCGGCACGCCGCACGGCGGCATCGACGCGCAGGGCGGCGGCGGCCGTACCGCCCACGACCGCCACGGCGCAGGGCGCCCACCACGCCGTGGCGACGATCAGCAGCAGGGCGACGACTCCGAGCGTGCCCCAGCCGGTCACGCAGGCGACCGCCGCGGTACGGCGGGAGAGCGGCCGGTCGGCCGCTCCGGCCCGCAGATCGGCCAGGGCCGGCAGGTACCAGACACTGCCGGCGGCCGTCACCGCCGCACATCCGAGGGCGAGAACGGGCTGCGGCACGGCTCACCGCTCCAGTTCAAGCGCGGCGATCTCCGGGTGGTGCAGGTCGAACGCGGGAGACTCGCTGCGGATCCTCGGCAGGCTGAGGAAGTTGTGCCGCGGGGGCGGGCAGGAGGTCGCCCACTCCAGGGAGCGGCTGTAGCCCCAGGGGTCGTCGACGCCGACCGGCTTGCCGTACTTGGCCGTCTTCCAGACGTTGTAGAAGAACGGCAGGATCGACAGGCCGAGCAGGAACGACCCGATCGAGGAGAGGGTGTTGAGGGCGGTGAAGCCGTCGGCCGCGAGGTAGTCGGCGTAGCGGCGCGGCATGCCCTCGACGCCCAGCCAGTGCTGGATGAGGAAGGTCAGGTGGAAACCGGCCGTGAGGGTCCAGAAAGTGATCTTGCCGAGGCGTTCGTCGAGCATCTTGCCGGTGAACTTCGGCCACCAGAAGTGGAATCCGGCGAACATCGCGTACACGACCGTGCCGAAGACGGTGTAGTGGAAGTGGGCGACGACGAAGTACGTGTCGGAGACGTGGAAGTCCAGCGGGGGCGAGGCCAGCAGGACGCCGGTCAGGCCGCCGAACAGGAAGGTGACCAGAAAGCCCACCGTCCACAGCATCGGTGTCTCGAAGGAGAGACTTCCCTTCCACATGGTGCCGATCCAGTTGAAGAACTTCACGCCCGTCGGCACCGCGATCAGCATCGTCATGAAGGAGAAGAACGGCAGCAGCACACCACCGGTGACATACATGTGGTGCGCCCACACCGTCACCGAGAGGCCGGCGATGGCGATCGTCGCGCCGATCAGCCCCATGTAGCCGAACATCGGCTTGCGCGAGAAGACCGGGATCACCTCGGAGACGATGCCGAAGAACGGCAGCGCCAGGATGTACACCTCGGGATGGCCGAAGAACCAGAACAGGTGCTGCCACAGCAGCGCCCCGCCGTTGGCCGAGTCGAAGATGTGGCTGCCGAACTTCCGGTCGCACTCCAGCGCGAACAGCGCCGCCGCCAGCACCGGGAACACGATCAGCACGAGCAGCGCCGTCAGCAGTACGTTCCAGGTGAAGATCGGCATGCGGAACATCGTCATACCGGGTGCCCGCATGCAGATGATCGTGGTGATGAAGTTGACCGCGCCCAGGATCGAACCGAAGCCGGACAGGGCCACGCCCATGATCCACAGGTCGGCGCCGATGCCGGGTGAGTAGACCTCGTTGGACAGCGGGGCGTACAGGAACCAGCCGAAGTCGGCGGCACCTCCCGGGGTGAGGAAACCGGCGGCGGCGATCGTGGAGCCGAACAGGAACAGCCAGAAGGCCAGCATGTTCAGGCGCGGGAAGGCCACGTCGGGCGCGCCGATCTGCAGCGGCATGATCCAGTTCGCGAAGCCGGTGAACAGCGGCATCGCGAACATCAGCAGCATGATCGAGCCGTGCATGGTGAACGCCTGGTTGAACTGCTCGTTCGACATGATCTGCATGCCGGGCCGGGCCAGCTCGGCGCGCATCATCAGCGCCATGACCCCGCCGACGACGAAGAACACGAACGCGCTGACCAGGTACAGCGTGCCGATCTTCTTGTGGTCGGTGGTCGTCAGCCAGTCCACCCACGCCGTCCGGCGGACCGCGGGTGCGCTCACGGCGTTCACCTCGCGGCCCGTCGGGTGCGGCGCCGGACGGGTCCGGTCGTCCTGCGCCACTCTCACATGTTCCGTGCGTATCTCATCCACCGGATGTTCTTCCTCCCCAGCTGTTTCGCGCGCCCATGATCGGCGGCCGAGAGGAAGGCGCGCATGGGGCGAAAGGTCCCTGTGTGGCCCCCGGGCAGGGACCAATGGTCCCTGAGGACGGGTCAGCTCCGGACGCCGGTGGCGGGCACCGCCTCCCGGGCGGCGCCCGCGGGCCATACGATCTCCACGGCGACGCCCCGCGCCCGGGCGTAGGTCACCAGGTGGGCCGTCGCGTCGCGGCCGTTGGACGGGGAGCCGTCCCAGACGGCCAGCAGGAGACCGGCGGCGGCGACGAGGCGCTCGTCCGCGCCGATACAGGAGTCGCGGTCCGTCGGGTCGTAGCTCAGCAGGCGCACCTGGTCGGCGAGGGTGAGCAGTTCACCGGTCGCCATCCGGTCGCGCGGCGGCGGCATGGCCGGCACCCCGGCCTGGGTGGGGATCACCACGGCCAGCGGGTGGCCCGAGGCCCGCGCGGCCCGGCCGGACGCCAGGGGTGCCCCGGCGCCCGTGCGCACCATGGCCGTGCCGCGGGCCGGGTGCCGGGCCAGCCTGGTCCGCAGCGCCGCCTCCACCAGCAGCAGGGTGCCCGGAGTCAGATCGGCGTGCCCCACCACCGTGATGTCCCCACCGGCCGTGATGTCCCCACCCGCCGTGCCGTCGTCGCTCATCGCCGTGCCGTCGTCGTCCCGCGCCGCGCTCATCGTGCCCCCGCCGCTCGTCGTCCGACGCCCGCCGGATCGCTCGGGGTGGCCGACGGACGCTACCCGCGAGCCAGTGAAGTCCGCGCGGGCCCCGGCGGCCAGGGCCGAACGTCCCTCTCCGGGCCGCCGACCCGCCCACATCCCCCGCGCCGCCGTCCTCCCGGACCCAGGAGGACGGCGGGGAGGTCATCCCTCCCCGCCGAACCGCACACCCGTCCGGGGCTCGCGCCACATGGGCCACATGTGCGGACCGTCCGGGAGGGCCAGCGGCGCACCCCCCGCCTCGAAGCCGAGACGTTCGTACAGCAGACGGCTGCGCTCGCTGCTCGCCTCCAGATACGCCGCCCGGCCCTCCCGGTCGCAGCGGTCGAGGACGGAACCGATCAGCGCGGTGCCGAGTCCCTCGCCCTGACGGGCGGGAACCACGCCGATCATCCACAGGTACTCATGGGCCCGCCCCGAGGGGTGGACGTCCGCGGTGAGCCGGCCGATCAGTTCCACCCGCTCGTTGCCGGGGTCGACGGCACGGCGCATCCGCGCGAAACCGTCGTCGTCCTCGTGGCCGGGGTCGTCGGCGGGTACGGACATCCACAGGGCGCAGGCCGAGCCGTCCTCGGTGACGTCGATACGCCCGTCGGCGAGGACGATGTCGGTGAAGGCCGCCATGAGCCTGTGGTGTGTCGCACGGCGGTACTCCCGGCCGGGGAAGACCCAGCCGCTGACCGGGTCGTCCTGGAACGCCTCGTCCAGGAGGCGGACCACCAGCTCCCGGTCGCCCTCCGCAGCCGTCCGGATCCCCACACCCATGTCCCGTCCCTTCGCCCAACCATCTTTGTCCGTACGGACGTTGACCCTATCGGGGGGAGGTCACCGAGAGGGCGGGCCCCGCACATCGTGGGGAAGTGCGGGACCCGCCGGACCGGAGCCGCGGTGCCGTGCGGAGTCAGGAGCCGCAGGGCACCGAGTGGTTCCGGGGCCACGGGAACGGCCGACGGGCCGTCAGGTGCTGCGCCGGGTCACGAACTCGGCCAGGGCCAGCAGCCCGCCGGCGGCCTCCGGGTCCGGCACCGCGCGGGCCACTTCCTGCATCGCCCGGGCCATCCGGTCGGCCGCCTGGCTCTGCGCCCAGTCCCGGCCGCCTGCCCGTTCCACGCTCAGGGCGATGTGTTCCAGGTCCTCCTTCCGGTGCGGGGTCGCGTACAGCGCGGCGAGTTCCGCGGCCGCCGGGGTACCGGAGGTGAGGGCGGCCACCACCGGCAGGGACTTCTTCCGGGCGGCCAGATCCGCACCGGCCGGCTTGCCGGTACGGCGTGGATCGCCCCATATGCCGATCACGTCGTCGATGAGCTGGAAGGCCAGCCCCGCCTCCCGGCCGAACGCGTCCAGTGCCGCCACGTCCGCGTCCCCGGCGCCCGCGTACAGCGCCCCGATCGCGCAGGCACAGCCGAGCAGCGCACCGGTCTTGGCCTCGGCCATGGCGAGTGTCTCGGCGAGGGTGACCTCGCCGGGGGCGCGCCGCTCCAGGTCCGTGTCCGCGTGCTGTCCCGCGCACAGCTCGACCACGCAGTCGGCGAGCCGGACCGACGCGGCACGGGCCACCGGGCGGGGGTCCTCGGCGAGCAGCCGCAGGGCGAGCGCCTGGAGGGCGTCCCCCGCGAGGATCGCGTCGGCGTCCCCGAACAGCGTCCACGCGGTCGGACGGTGACGGCGGGTGGTGTCCCGGTCCATCACGTCGTCGTGCAACAACGTGAAGTTGTGGACCAGTTCCACGGCCGCCGCCGCCCGCACGGCCGCCGCCCGCGCCGTGGGACCGCCCACCGCGGTGGCCGCGGCGAGCACCAGCGCGGGACGGATCGCCTTGCCCGACCCTCCCTGGGCCGGGGTGCCGTCCGCGTTCTCCCAGCCGAAGTGGTAGAGCGCGACCCGGCGCATGGGGGCGGGCAGCGTGCCGAGGGCGGCCCGCAGCACCGGGTCGACCGCGGCCCGCGCCCGCTCCAGCAGCATCGTCGCCTCGTGTCCGTCCGAGGGGCGCTGCGCCGGCACCGTGGCGCTCTCCGTGCTGCGCTCCGTGCTGCGCTCCGCCGTACGCCCCGTCTGCGGCTCCGTGATGGACTCCGTCATCGACTTCCCCCTGGGACCGGCTGGGTGGAGGAGCTGAGGGATGGCGCTTCCGCCCCCGTCGAGCACGTACCCCCGAGGTGTACCCGCCCTGACGGGCGGGGACACGGCATCACGCGCGAGAGCTTGCGGAACGTCACCGCCAGCGGCCGATCTCGACGTTCTCCAGGACGCCCAGCGCGTCCGGTACCAGGACCGCGGCCGAGTAGTAGGCCGTGACCAGGTACTTGATGATGGCCTGTTCGTTGATGCCCATGAACCGCACGGAGAGGCTCGGCTCGATCTCGTCGGGGATGCCGGACGCCCGCAGGCCGATGACGCCCTGGTCCTCCTCGCCGGTGCGCAGGGCGATGATGGATGTGGTGCGGGCCTCGGTCACCGGGATCTTGTTGCACGGGTAGATGGGCACCCCCCGCCAGGTGGGGATGCGGTTGCCGCCCATGTCGATGGTCTCCGGGACGAGCCCCCGCTTGTTGAGTTCACGGCCGAACGCGGCGATCGCGCGCGGATGGGCGAGCAGCAGCCTGGTCCCGCGCCGCCTGCTGAGCAGCTCGTCCAGGTCGTCGGGGGACGGCACCCCGTCGTGCGGCTGGATCCGCTGGTCGTACTCGCAGTTGTGGAGCAGTCCGAAGTCCCGGTTGTTGACCAGTTCGTGCTCCTGGCGCTCCTTCAGCGCCTCGACGGTCAGCCGGATCTGCTGTTCCGTCTGGTTCATGGGCTGGTTGTAGAGGTCGGCCACCCGGGTGTGGATCCGCAGCACGGTCTGGGCGACGCTGAGTTCGTACTCGCGCGGCCTGGCCTCGTAGTCGACGAAGGTGTGCGGGATGTCCGGCTCCCCGCTGTGCCCGGCCGCGAGGTCGATCTCCTTCTCGCCGTACTTGTTGGTGCGCTGCCCGGGGACGGAGAGCCGCCGGCGGAGGTGCTCACGCAGGGTGTCCGACCGCTCGGCGACCTGCTCGACGGCCTCGCGCGGCAGCACCAGCACGGTGCAGGCGGTGAGCGTGCGCGCTGTGTACTCCCAGATGGCGTCCTCGCCCAGCAGGGCCTGATCGCCGAAGTAGGCACCGTCGGCGAGGACCCCGAGGGACTCGTCCTGGCCGTAGGGCCCGGTGCCGACCCGCTCCACCCGGCCGTGCGCCAGCAGATACACCTCGTCGGCCGGACTGCCGAAGGAGGCGATCACCTGACCGGCCTCGATCTCCCGCTGCCGGCAGCGGGAGGCCAGCTCGGTCAGCACCTCCTGGTCGTCGAACGACCGCAGCACCGGCAGTTCGCCCAGCTCCGCCGGGATGATCTCGACACGGTCGCCGGTCTTCACGAACGTCATCCGGCCATCCCCCACGGCGTACGTCAGCCGCCGGTTCACCCGGTACGTCCCGCCCCGCACGTCGACCCAGGGCAGCATGCGCAACAGCCAGCGCGAGCTGATCTCCTGCATCTGCGGCACGGACTTGGTCGTGGTGGCCAGGTTCCGCGCGGCGGCCGTACCGAGACTCTGCTGCCGACCGGCCTGCTCCGTGCGGACCTCTTCGCCTACCGACATAGGAAATTGCCCTCCCCAAATGGTGGTTGACGCCCGGTCGGGCCGGACGTCGCCCTGCGTGATCAAGCCTTCCTCACGCACCGTGTCCGCGCCATTACCCGATCGAGCGGGATTGGATCATGGGAGGGCTGGGCACACATGGGCCGCCCGTTCAACGGCGCGGTAGCGGAACGAGATTGTCCGGATCGGCTCGCACAGGGCCCGAACGAGTAGTTGAACGCACTCCTTTCAGGGAAGAGGCCTTGTCAGGCGGTCGCGACAGGCGGCCGCCGTCCGGCACGAAGGAGGCGGTCATGGCCCCACCCATGTCCGCGAGCGCGTTCCTGCGCGCTCTGAAGGCGGAAGGACTCAGCGTCGTCCAGGTCGGCGACTGGCGCGACCACAACCGCAATCACAAGGGCCCCTGGGGCCCGGTGCACGGCGTGATGATCCACCACACGGTCACCAAGGGCAGCGCCAGGACCGTGGAGCTGTGCCGCAAGGGTTACCCGGGTCTGCCGGGGCCGCTGTGCCACGGCGTCATCACCAAGGACGGCCGGGTCCACCTGGTCGGCTACGGCAGAGCCAACCACGCGGGGCTCGGCGACGACGACGTCCTGCGCGCGGTGATCGCCGAGAAGCGCCTCCCGGCGGACAACGAGGCGAACACCGACGGCAACCGGCACTTCTACGGCTTCGAGTGCGAGAACCTGGGCGACGGCGACGACCCCTGGCCCGCGGCCCAGCTGGAGGCGATCGAGAGGGCCGCGGCCGCGGTGTGCCGCCATCACGGCTGGAACGAGCGGTCCGTCATCGGTCACCTGGAGTGGCAGCCGGGGAAGGTGGACCCGCGCGGATTCACGATGAACGCGATGAGGAAGCGGATCGGCGACCGGCTGAAGTAGGGGCGCACCCGCCACCCCGGCCATCACCATGGTCTCCGCGCTCCGCGACGGTCTCCCCTCCATGCACCACGCGGGCGGCGACGCGGGCGCCACCGGCACCGCTGTGGCGGTGACGGCGCGGGGGCCACCGTCCGGGCTCACCCGCGCGAGCGCACCTGCCGGGTCCGGCCCGCCGCCCCGGTCGAGCCCGCGCACGGCCGCGGCCGTGCGGAGTCCTCCGGGCGACAATGGACCGGTGACCAGCTCCGACGACCCCGCCTCCGGCACCCTCGCCCACCTGCGTCCGCTGCTGCCCTCGCCGCTGCGGGAGGCCGTGGACGGACGGTTCGAGCGGCGCGGGATCCGGCTTCTGCTGAAGCGGGACGATCTGATCCATCCCGAACTCGTCGGCAACAAGTGGCGCAAACTCGCACCGAACCTCGGCGAGGCGGCCGGGCGGACCGTGCTCACCTTCGGCGGCGCGTACTCCAACCATCTGCGGGCCACGGCCGCCGCCGGGCGGCTGCTCGGTCTGCGCACGGTCGGCGTGGTGCGCGGCCAGGAACTCGCGGGCCGCCCGCTCAATCCGTCACTGGCCCGGTGCGCGGCCGACGGGATGCGGCTGCACTTCGTCGACCGCGCGACGTACCGCCGCAAGACCGAGCCGGAGACGCTGGCGGCCGTCCTGCGCGCGGCGGGCGCCGAGGACGCGTACGTCGTACCCGAGGGCGGAAGCAATTCCCCCGCCGTGCGCGGCTGCCGGGCGCTCGGTGAGGAGCTGGCCGGCCGCGCGGACGTGGTCGCGGTGGCCTGTGGCACCGGGGGCACCCTTGCGGGACTGGCCGCCGGGGCCGGGACCGGCGTGCGCGTGCTGGGCGTACCGGTGCTCAAGGGCGGGTTCCTGACCGAGCAGGTACGCGCCCTGCAGACCGGGGCCTTCGGCGGTCCGCGCGGTGACTGGAGTCTCGATGAGCGTTTCCACTTCGGCGGCTACGCGCGTACCACTGCGGAACTCGACGCGTTCGCCGCGGACTTCGAACAACGCCACGAAGTTCCCGTGGAGCGTGTCTATGTCGCCAAGATGCTGTACGCCCTTGTCGCCCTGGCGGAGGAGAGCGCCTTCCCCCGCGGCAGTACGGTCGCCGCGGTGATCACCGGGCATCCCTTCCCCGGGCAGCACGCCTGAACCGGTCCGGCGGATCGGGTCGCCGACGCGTGGTCCGGCACGCTCACCCGCTCACCCGCTCGGGCAGGAGCCGTCGGCGTCCTCCGAGGGGGCGGGCAGTAGCCCCAGCGGCGATGGCTCGGCCTCCTCTGCCCCGCGGAGCGGCCGGTGGCCTCCGGATCGCTTCGCCGGACGGCACGCACCGCTCGCCAGGACGCCTCAGGCCGTCTCCCGGTGGGCCGCCGCCTCCTCCAGGTCCAGCCGGCGCAGCAGGGTCCGCAGCATCTCGTCGTCGATGAAGCGGCCGTCGCGCAGCTTGACGAACACCTCGCGCTCCGTGCTGATCATTTCCCGGGACAGCCGTCGGTAGGTGTCGTCCACCGACTCCCCGGTGACGGGGTTGACCTGCCCGAGCCGTTCCCAGACGGCGTTGCGGCGGCGTTCCAGGACACTGCGCAGCCGCTCGGCGAGCGGTGCCGGCAGGGCGTTGCGCTCGTCGGAGAGAAGTTCGTCGAGGCGCTGCTCGGCGGCCCTGGAGGCCTGTGCCTGGGCGTTGGCCTCCGCCAGGGTCTCGGCCTGCTCGTCGCGCCCGGGGAGCTTCAGCAGGCGGATCAGCGGCGGCAGCGTCAGCCCCTGGACGACCAGGGTGCCGATGACGGTGGTGAAGGTCAGGAAGAGCAGCAGATTGCGGTGCGGGAAGTCCTCGTCCCCGGCGGTGACCGGGATCGAGAAGGCGATGGCCAGGGAGACCACGCCTCTCATTCCCGCCCACGCGACGACGAACGGGCCCTTCCATCCGGGGCTGCCCTCGCGTTCCCGGATCCTCGCCGACAGCTGCGGCAGCCAGGTCGCCGGGTACACCCAGAGGAACCGTACGGCGACCACCACCACGAAGACGACCAGCGCGTACCAGGCGGCGTCGAAGCCCTCGTGCTCGCCGAGCCCTCTGAGGACGACGGGCAGCTGCAGTCCGATGAGGGCGAAGACGGCGGACTCCAGGATGAACGCGACCATCTTCCACACCGCCTCCTCCTGGAGCCGGGTGGCGAAATCGACCTCCCCCGCGCGGTGCCCGAGGTAGAGGGCGACGACCACGACGGCGATGACACCGGAGGCGTGCACCTGCTCGGCGGCGGCATACGCGACGAAGGGGATGAGGAGGGAGAGCGTGTTCTGCAGCAGCGCCTCCTTCACATGGGTGCGCAGCCAGTGCAGCGGAACCATGAGCACCAGGCCGAACGCCACTCCGCCGAAGGCGGCGAGCAGGAACTCGCCGATCCCCCCGGCCCAGGTCGCGCCCTCGCCCACGGCCGCCGCCAGGGCCACCCGGAACGCGGTGATCGCGGTGGCGTCGTTCAGCAGGGACTCGCCCTGGAGGATCGTGGTGATGCGCGAGGGCAGGCCGACCCGGCGGGCCACCGCCGTCGCCGCGACCGCATCCGGCGGAGCCACCACGGCGCCGAACACCAGGGCCGCGGTCAGTGGCAGGGCCGGTACGAGCAGGTACAGGACCCAGCCGACGGCGAAGGTCGCGAACAGCACGTAACCCACCGAGAGCAGCGCCACCGGCCGTAACTGCGCCCGCAGATCGAGGTAGGAGCTTTCGGTGGCCGCCGTGTACAGCAGTGGGGGCAGGATGAGCGGCAGCACGATGTGCGGGTCGAGCGTGTAGGAGGGCACCCCGGGGAGGTAGCTGACCGCCAGACCGGCCGCGACCAGCAGCAGCGGCGCCGGTATCGGGGTCCGCCGGGCGGCCGCGGCGATCGCGGCGCTGCCCGCCACCAGCAACAGCAGGGGCATCACATCCATGTCCGGCCCACCCTCGTTTTTCGGCGCGGTCACCCGCGCGCGCGTCGTAATGTGGCCATCATGAAACAGTGCACGCACGCCGACGCGCTGCCGAATCCGGAACCCGCTCCGCTGGGTGAGACATGTCCGGAGTGCCTGCGGGACGGTACCGATCCGGTTCAGCTGCGTCTCTGCCTCACCTGCGGTCACGTCGGATGCTGCGACTCCTCGCCGCACCGGCACGCCACGGAGCACCACACCAGAACCGGCCACCCGGTGATGCGGAGCCATGAACCCGGTGAGGACTGGCGCTGGTGTTTCGTCGACCATGTACTGCTGTGACCGGATGTGACCACGGCGGCGGACGGTTCGACCGTCTGACGTCTGGGTACGTCAATCCGGCGCGCGCTCTTCCCATTTGGGAGCCGCAGACCCCTAGCCACGGAGCGTATCCGTAGTTTTACTATGAGTGACGGCAACGGGCCGGGGTCCCGGGACAGGAACCCTGAGAGCGCGATAGCGTCACCGCTGAACCACGTAGCGCGTTACCCGGGGGCGATCCGGCCCTTAACGCTTGTACCACCTTGGAGGTGAGGGTGTCCCAGATCGCAGGCGAGCCCGCGACCCAGGACTTCGTGGAAGTCCGGCTGCCGGCCGCGGGTGCCTACCTGTCGGTGCTGCGTACGGCCACGGCCGGCCTCGCGGCCCGTTTGGACTTCACCCTCGACGAGATCGAGGACCTGCGCATCGCGGTCGACGAGGCCTGCGCGATCCTGCTCCAGCAGGCCGTGCCGGGTTCGGTGCTCAGCTGTGTCTTCCGGCTCGTCGACGACTCGCTGGAGGTGACCGTGTCGGCGCCGACCACGGACGGTCACGCCCCTTCGCGGGACACCTTCGCCTGGACCGTGCTGTCCGCGCTCGCGGGCAAGGTGTCCTCGGCCGTGGACGAGGACAAGACCGTGTCGATCAGCCTCTACAAACAGCGCGGCGCGGGACCCGGGCCGGCGTGAGGAGCGAGGACGGGCCGGTGCGGGACGAAGAACGCGGCACACGGGAGCTGCCGGCCGAGCGCGTGCCGGACGGCATCGACGGCATCCCCGAGCAGGCCCGGCCGCATCCGGAGGACGACTCCACGGAGACCGTCTCCCCGGGCGGCGGGCAGGCCGGCGGTGCCGTGCGCGGCACCACCGCGGCCGGGCAGGCCGGGGACGGTGCCGACCGCGCGGACGCCTCCGCGCACGTGAAGCCGGCGACGGGGGACGAGGCGAGCGCTCGGGGAAGGGCGACGGGCCAGGCGATGAGCGAGCACGAGCGACACGCCGAGGGCGAGGCGCCGCGGGCGTCCGGTCCGCAGGGCGCGGGGAACACCCCGGGCACCCACGGCACGCACGCGCACCACGACCCGAGGGACCGCAGCGGGGCGCGCGCCCTGTTCCTGGAGCTGCGCACGCTGCAGGACGGCACTCCCGAGTACGCGGAGCTGCGCAACCGGCTGGTGCGGATGCATCTGCCGCTCGTCGAGCACCTGGCGCGCCGCTTCCGCAACCGCGGGGAGCCGCTGGACGACCTCACCCAGGTCGCCACCATCGGGCTGATCAAGTCCGTCGACCGGTTCGACCCGGACCGGGGCGTGGAGTTCTCGACCTACGCCACCCCGACGGTCGTCGGCGAGATCAAGCGGCACTTCCGCGACAAGGGCTGGGCGGTCCGGGTGCCGCGCCGGCTCCAGGAGCTGCGGCTGGCGCTCACCACCGCCACGGCCGAGCTGTCCCAGCTGCACGGCCGCTCCCCCACGGTGCACGAGCTGGCCGAGAAGCTGGCCATCTCCGAGGAGGAGGTCCTGGAGGGCCTGGAGTCCGCCAACGCGTACTCGACGCTGTCCCTGGACGTCCCCGACACCGACGACGAGTCCCCGGCGGTGGCCGACACCCTCGGCGCCGAGGACGAGGCGCTGGAGGGCGTGGAGTACCGGGAGTCGCTCAAACCGCTGCTGGAGGATCTGCCGCCGCGTGAGAAGCGGATCCTGCTGCTGCGCTTCTTCGGCAACATGACCCAGTCGCAGATCGCGCAGGAGGTCGGCATCTCGCAGATGCACGTCTCCCGGCTGCTGGCCCGCACCCTGGCCCAGCTTCGGGAGAAACTGCTCGTGGAGGAGTGAACCGGCGCGGTCCGCGAGTCCGTCCCTCCGGGATCCGGCCGGTTCCGGGTGACGGTTCCCGGCAGCCGGGCCGACCGGGATCCGGGGCCCCGGGCTCTAGTTCCCGGCGTTCCCGGGCCCCCGGATGCCGAGGGCCCGGGTCGTCGCGGGGTTGATCAGCAGGACGAGCGCGGTGACGGCCACGACGGCGAGCACGATCCCGGCGGGGATGGCCACGCCGTCGGACACCAGCAGGTTGTAGGCCACCGGCAGCGCGATGATCTGCGTGATGACGGCGGGGCCCCGGCTCCAGCTCCGCCGGGCGAGCAGTCCCCGCGCGGCGATCAGCGGGAGCAGTGCGAGCACGATCAGGGTCACCCCGCCGGTGACGGCCTGGGTGCGGTCGTCCGGTTCACCGGTGAGGGCCAGGACCGACATCCACCCGCCGACGGCCACCAGCGCCAGCCCCTCCAGGGCGGCCAGCGCCGCGGCGTACGCGGGACGGCGGGCACCGCTGCCGTCCGGCATGGTGGTCTCGTCCGGGGTGGTGGTGGGGGTCCGCTCGCTGCTCACCCCTGAAGGGTAGCCCTCGCCGTGGTCCCTCCCATGGCGAGGTTCACGCCCGTTCCGCCGCTGTGACCCGGCCTCGGTCTGGGCCCGGTACCACCGAGTAGGTACCCTGCACGTCATGCGTGCACTTCTCGTGGTCAATCCGGCGGCAACCACCACAAGTGCGCGCACGCGCGATGTGCTGATCCATGCCCTCGCCAGCGAGATGAAGCTGGACGCCGTCACCACCGGGTACCGCGGGCACGCACGCGACCTGGGCCGGCAGGCCGCGGAGAGCGACGACATCGACCTGGTGGTCGCGCTCGGCGGGGACGGGACGGTCAACGAGGTCGTCAACGGTCTGCTGCACGCGGGCCCCGACCCGGAGCATCT
This sequence comes from Streptomyces sp. NPDC086080, assembly GCF_044540255.1. NCBI lineage: Bacteria > Bacillati > Actinomycetota > Actinomycetes > Kitasatosporales > Streptomycetaceae > Streptomyces > Streptomyces sp. NPDC086080. The sequence continues at coordinate 366,967 of NZ_JBITRU010000002.1, read as the reverse complement.
GCCCGGCCTCGCCGTGGTCCCCGGCGGCTCCACCAATGTCTTCGCCCGCGCCCTGGGGCTGCCCAACCATCCCGTGGAGGCCACCGGCGTCCTGCTGGACGCGCTGCGCGAGGGCCGTGAGCGGACCGTGGGCCTGGGCCTGACCTCGGGCACGCCGGGTTCGGAGGACGAGGCCGTGCCGGCCCGCTGGTTCACCTTCAACGCGGGCCTGGGCTTCGACGCGGGCGTGGTCGGCCGGGTGGAGCAGCAGCGGGAGCGCGGCAGGAAGTCCACTCACGCGCTGTACATGCGCCAGGTCGTCCGTCAGATGTTCGGCGAGCCGCACCGCCGGCGCGGGGTGATCACCCTGGAGCATCCGGGCGACGAGCCGGTCACCGATCTGGCGCTGTCCATAGTCTCGAACACCTCGCCGTGGACGTTTCTCGGCAATCGCCCGATCTACGCGTCGCCTAAGGCCTCGTTCGATACCGGTCTCGATCTCTTCGGTCTGAGCCGCATGTCCACGACCGCGGTTGCCCGGTATGGCACGCAGTTGCTCACTTCGTCCCCGGAGCGCGGGCCCCGTGGCAAGCATGTGGTCTCCCGGCACGATCTGACACGCTTCACCTTGCATTCGAAGGTGCCACTGCCCCTCCAGATGGACGGTGACCATCTGGGGCTGCGAACCAGCGTGACGTTCACAGGCGTACGCCGTGCACTGCGTGTGATTGTGTGAGCGGAAAGGGCGAAAGTCCTTTCACTCGAACGTTTAGGCCAGGGTCCACCCCATGGAAGTACGGCTGTGACCTAGTCGACACCGAAGAATCAAAAAAAACTTTTCGGAAGGGGTTGTATCCGCCGCCGAGGTTTGCGAGTCTCTACGTGGCGATCGGGACGGCCCGCAATACCGGCCTCCACAGATCACCGGAACCCCTCTTCAAACCCAAGGACCACGCCAGGGAACCTGGCGGTCGGCCCTTCACTTGTTGGGGGATTCGTGAAAGCGTTCACATTCACAAGCACATGCAGTTATACCAAGGAGAGGTAGCAGCCATGGACTGGCGTCACAACGCCGTTTGCCGCGAGGAAGACCCCGAGCTCTTCTTCCCCATCGGCAACACCGGTCCCGCGCTGCTGCAGATCGAGGAAGCCAAGGCCGTCTGCCGTCGCTGCCCGGTGATCGAGAGCTGCCTCCAGTGGGCGCTCGAGTCCGGTCAGGACTCCGGCGTCTGGGGTGGTCTCAGCGAGGACGAGCGTCGCGCGATGAAGCGCCGCGCCGCCCGCAACCGGGCCCGTCAGGCATCCGCCTGACACCCCCTGCCGACAGCCTGAGCTTGGCGGCGCGTACACCGCGTACGCATCTCCCGCCCCCGAGCCGCAGCGCGTAGTTCCCCGACCGCCTCGAGCCCGCTCGAGCAGGGGGAACACCGAAGCAACGAGCATCAGCCCCGGACCAGTTACCCGGTCCGGGGCTTTGTGCTGTGCCCGGACACGCCCCGGGCACGGGTGTGTTCGCCTGTTACTTGTCCGACCGCACCGGGATGTCCAGGATCACCCTGGCCCCCCGCCCCGGGGCCGGCACCATGTCGAAGGTGCCGCCCAACTCGCCCTCCACCAGGGTCCGTACGATCTGCAGGCCGAGGTTGCCCGCCGTGTGCGGGTCGAAGCCCTCGGGCAGACCCACTCCGTCGTCCTGGACGGTGACCAGCAGGCGGGTCTCCTTGGAGGTGCCGCCGCGGACCGCGGAGACCTCGACGGTGCCGGTCTCGCCCTCGCCGAAGCCGTGTTCCAGGGCGTTCTGCAGGACCTCGGTCAGCACCATCGACAACGGCGTGGCGACCTCGGCGTCGAGTATCCCGAAGCGGCCCGAGCGCCGGGCGGTGACCTTGCCCGGGGAGATCTCGGCGACCATGGCCAGGACGCGGTCGGCGATCTCGTCGAACTCCACCCGCTCGTCCAGGTTCTGGGACAGCGTCTCGTGGACGATCGCGATGGACCCCACCCGGCGCACGGCCTCCTCCAGCGCCGCGCGGCCGCGCTCGGAACCGATCCGCCGGGCCTGGAGCCGCAACAGCGCCGCCACCGTCTGGAGGTTGTTCTTCACCCGGTGGTGGATCTCCCGGATGGTCGCGTCCTTGGTGATCAATTCGCGTTCGCGGCGGCGAAGCTCGGTGACGTCACGGAGCAGGACCAGCGACCCGATGCGGGTGCCCTTCGGCTTGAGCGGGATCGCCCGGAACTGGATCACCCCGTCGTGCGCCTCGATCTCGAACTCGCGCGGCGCCCAGCCACTGGCGACCTTGGCCAGCGCCTCGTCCACCGGCCCCGTCGTGGGCGCCAGTTCGGCCGTGGTACGGCCGAGGTGATGACCCACCAGGTCGGCGGCGAGACCCATCCGGTGGTAGGCGGACAGCGCGTTCGGGGAGGCGTACTGGACGATGCCGTCGGCGTCCAGCCGGATCAGCCCGTCTCCCACGCGCGGCGAGGCGTCCATCTCCAGCTGCTGGTTCGCGAACGGGAAGGCACCGGCCGCGATCATCTGCGCGAGGTCGGAGGCACTCTGGAGGTAGGTGAGCTCCAGCCGGCTGGGGGTGCGCACGGTGAGCAGGTTGGTGTTGCGGGCGATGACGCCGAGGACGCGCCCCTCCCGCCGCACGGGGATGGACTCGACCCGTACGGGGACCTCCTCACGCCATTCCGGGTCCCCCTCGCGCACGATCCGGCCCTCGTCCAGGGCCGCGTCCAGCATGGGCCGGCGGCCGCGCGGGACGAGGTGCCCCACCATGTCGTCCTGGTACGAGGTCGGCCCGGTGTTGGGCCGCATCTGGGCGACCGAGACATAGCGGGTGCCGTCGCGGGTGGGGACCCACAGCACCAGGTCGGCGAAGGAGAGGTCGGAGAGCAGCTGCCACTCCGAGACCAGCAGATGGAGCCACTCGAGGTCGGTGTCGTCGAGGGCGGTGTGCTGGCGTACGAGTTCGTTCATGGAGGGCACGTCAGCGAGCGTACCCGGGGGTGTGCGCCGGCCCTGAGAACACCCGCGGGCCGCGGCGCCTGGGAGGGACCCTCAGCCCTCCCGGCACCGCAGCCCGGAGCAATACCGGCCGGCGGGGTGTGCGGTCCCGGTCGGCCGTGGATGAGGAGCCGGGGCAGTCAGGGCAGAGAGCTCCGGATCCTCGGTCCGCCTTCCTGTGCGGGGAAGGCAGGCTTAGTGTGTTCTGCTGCACATTGTGGACTAGACCACTGTCCCTGTAAATGCGTCGGACACCGTACCTTGCGGTCAGTGGGTACGTCCGCCCGGAGGCGCACGCATCCGCCATGCAGCCTAACCCGTACAGCCTCATTCGGGGGCCGGACGGCCGGGGCAGTTTCGGCGCGCGGCTCGGGCGCCGGCGGTCCGCCGGGGAGGGCGCGCACCCCTCTGCTAGATTTGAGATTGGTCTAAACCACCTGGTCCCGTCCTCCGGGGCCTGTTCCAGTCGAGTCCTTCTGAAGATCGGCAGGCCCACCGTGGAAGTTGTCATCGTTGCGGACGCCCGGGCGGGCGGCGAGCTCATCGCCGGGGCCGTGGCACAGCTCCTGCGGCGCAAGCCCGACGCCCTGCTGGGCGTCGCCACCGGTTCCACCCCCCTGCCCGTGTACCAGGCACTGGCGCGCGAGGTGGACCACCGGACCGTGGACACCTCCCGGGCCCGGATCGCCCAGCTCGACGAATACGTGGGGCTGCCCGCCGACCACCCCGAGTCCTATCGCTCGGTGGTCCGGCGCGAGGTACTGGAGCCGCTCGGCATCGGCATGGACGCCTTCATGGGCCCCGACGGCACGGCCGAGGACGTCCAGAGGGCGTGCGACGCGTACGACAGGGAGCTGGCCGAGGCCGGCGGCGTGGACCTCCAGCTGCTCGGCATCGGGACGGACGGACACATCGGTTTCAACGAACCGTGCTCCTCACTCGCCTCGCGCACCCGGATCAAGACGCTCACCGAGCAGACCCGGGTGGACAACGCGCGCTTCTTCGACGGCGACATCGACCAGGTCCCGCACCATGTCATCACCCAGGGCATCAGCACCATCCTGGAGGCCCGTCACCTGATACTGCTGGCCACCGGCGAGGGCAAGGCGGACGCGGTCGCCGCGACCGTCGAGGGCCCGGTCGCGGCGGTGTGCCCGGCCTCCGCACTCCAGTTGCACCCGCACGCCACGGTCGTCGTCGACGAGGCCGCCGCCGCCAAGCTGAAACTCGCCGACTACTTCCGCCACGCCTTCGCGAACAAGCCGGACTGGCAGGGCATCTGACCGGCGGCGGTGGTCTGGACCAGCCCCCGCCCCGGGGGTATACAAAGGGGATCACGGAGCACGCGGGGCGCACCCCGCCCCGAGCCGTGCCACGATGTCAGCCGCGGCCGATGGGATGTCGGTCGTTTCGGCACCCGGAGCCGGGAAGGCAAAGCATGAGCACCCACGTCAGCAGTGCGGAGAACGAGAGTGGGACCACAGTCCGTACGGCGCGTGTGCCCAAGTACTACCGGCTGAAGAAACACCTGCTCGACATGACCGAGACGGCACCGCCCGGCACACCGGTCCCGCCCGAGCGCACCCTGGCTGCGGAGTTCGACACCTCGCGCACCACGGTGCGCCAGGCACTCCAGGAACTGGTGGTCGAGGGACGGCTGGAGCGCATCCAGGGCAAGGGCACCTTCGTCGCCAAGCCCAAGGTCTCCCAGGCCCTCCAGCTCACCTCGTACACCGAGGACATGCGGGCCCAGGGCCTGGAGCCCACCTCGCAACTGCTGGACCTGGGCTACATCACCGCCGACGACCGGCTCGCCGGACTGCTCGACATCACGGCCGGCGGGCGGGTGCTGCGCATCGAAAGGCTGCGCATGGCCAACGGCGAGCCGATGGCCATCGAGACCACCCATCTGAGCGCCAAGCGCTTCCCCGCGCTGCGCCGCAGCCTGACCAAGTACACCTCCCTCTACACCGCCCTCGCCGAGGTGTACGACGTCCATCTCGCGGAGGCCGAGGAGACGATCGAGACCTCTCTGGCCACCCCGCGCGAGGCCGGACTGCTCGGTACCGATGTCGGCCTGCCGATGCTGATGCTGTCCCGGCACTCCCGGGACCGGGACGGACAGCCGGTGGAGTGGGTGCGGTCGGTGTACCGGGGAGACCGGTACAAGTTCGTCGCGCGCCTGAAGCGCCCCCAGGAGTGAATTCCCGCTCCCGGGAATTCACTCCGCGCCGCGCCGAAACCCGACGAAACGGGTGGTTGACAAGGTTTGCGTTGCTGTTGCCTCTCGGTTGAGCCGCGCCTGAATACCGCTGTGTTGACTGGGGGTTACGACCGTCCCGCGCCCTCACCTAGATTTCCCTGCGCCTTACCGGTGATCAGTGAGGGGACGGAGCCGTCTGATGTCACAAGCCGCAGAAGAAACCAAGGGAGGGCCGGTGGTGACGCCTGTGCGCGTCGTCATCGCCCTCTGTCTCGTCGCACCATTCGTGGCCATGCTGTGGGTCGGTTCGTACGCGAAGACCGACCCCGTCGTCATCGGCATCCCGTTCTTCTACTGGTACCAGATGCTGTGGGTGCTGATCTCCACCGTGCTGACGATGGTCGCGTACCGGCTCTGGCAGCGTGACCAGCGCGCCCGCTCGGCCTCGAAGGGCGGTGCGTCGCAGTGAACGAGGGCGTCAACGGTGTGGCACTCGCCGTCTTTGTCTTCTTCTTCCTCGTCGTCACGGCGATGGGCTTCCTGGCCGCGCGCTGGCGCAAGGCCGCGAACGAGCACAGCCTCGACGAATGGGGCCTGGGCGGGCGCTCCTTCGGTACCTGGGTCACCTGGTTCCTGCTCGGCGGCGACCTGTACACCGCGTACACCTTCGTCGCCGTACCGGCGGCGATCTACGCGGCGGGCGCGGCCGGCTTCTTCGCGGTGCCGTACACGATCCTGGTGTACCCGCTGATCTTCACGTTCCTGCCCCGGCTGTGGTCGGTGTCGCACAAGCACGGCTATGTGACGACCTCCGACTTCGTGCGCGGCCGGTTCGACTCGAAGGGGCTGTCGCTGGCCGTCGCGGTCACCGGCATCCTGGCGACGATGCCGTACATCGCGCTCCAGCTGGTCGGCATCCAGGCGGTGCTGGACGTGATGGGCGTCGGCGGCGGCCAGGACACCAACTGGTTCGTCAAGGACCTGCCGCTGCTGATCGCCTTCGGCGTGCTCGCGGCGTACACGTACTCGTCGGGCCTGCGGGCTCCCGCGCTGATCGCGTTCGTCAAGGACGCGCTGATCTACATCGTGATCGTGGTGGCGATCATCTACATCCCGGTCAAGCTCGGCGGCTTCGACGAGATCTTCGCCTCGGCCAGGGAGGCGTACAGCGAGACCAACCCGGCCACGGGCAAGCCGCGCGGTGCGCTGGTACCGGGTGAGGCGGGCCAGTGGACGTACGCCACGCTGGCGTTCGGCTCGGCGCTCGCGCTGTTCATGTACCCGCACTCGATCACGGCGACGCTGTCCTCGCGCAGTCGTGAGGTGATCCGCCGCAACACCACGATCCTGCCGTTGTACTCGCTGATGCTGGGCCTGCTGGCGCTGCTCGGCTTCATGGCGATCGCGGCGGGTGTGAAGGTGCAGAACGGCCAGCTGGCGATCCCGCAGTTGTTCGAGAACATGTTCCCCGCGTGGTTCGCGGGAGTGGCCTTCGCGGCGATCGGCATCGGCGCACTGGTGCCGGCGGCGATCATGTCGATCGCGGCGGCGAACCTGTTCACCCGCAACATCTACAAGGACTTCATCAAGCCGGACGCGACGCCGAGGCAGGAGACCAAGGTCTCCAAGATCGTGTCCCTGCTGGTGAAGGTGGGTGCGCTGGCCTTCGTCCTGACCATGGACAAGACGGTCGCCATCAACTTCCAGCTGCTCGGCGGCATCTGGATCCTGCAGACCTTCCCCGCGCTGGTGGGTGGCCTGTTCACCCGCTGGTTCCACCGCTGGGCGCTGATCGGCGGCTGGGCGGTCGGCATGATCTACGGCACGGTCGCCGCGTACGGGGTGGCCTCGCCGACGCAGAAGCACTTCGGCGGGTCCGCGAAGGAGATTCCGGGCATCGGCGAGATCGGCTACATCGGCCTCACGGCCTTCGTGCTCAACGTGCTGGTGACGGTCGTGCTGACCTTCGTCCTGCGGGCCCTGAAGGCGCCCGAGGGCATCGACCGGACCAGGCCGGAGGACTACACGGCGGACGCGGGCGAACCCGGCGTCCGGACGGAGCTCCCGGCCGCCACGGCGGGCAGCGCCCACTGACGCCGCGGGCACACCGAGTGACGGGCCGCCGGGAGAACCGGCGGCCCGTTGCCGTACCCGTCCGGCACACTCGCGGCATGGACATCGTCATTCGGCCGGTGGAGCCCGGCGAGTACGGGGAACTCGGCGAGATCACCGCACAGGCCTATCTGCTGGACGGTCTGCTGGACTTCAAAGAGAGCGACGGGTACCTCGGTGAGCTCCGGGACGTGGCGAAGCGGGCCGCGGCCGCCGAGGTGCTGGTGGCCACGGAGCACGGGGCGGTGCTCGGCGGGGTGACCTTCGTCCCGGGCCCCGGTCCGATGGCCGACCTGGCGGGGCCGGGCGAGACGGAGATCCGGATGCTCGCGGTGGCCCGCGCCGGCCGGGGCCGCGGCGCCGGGGAGGCCCTGGTGCGCGCCTGTGTCGACCGGGCGCGGGCGACCGGGGGGTGCCGGCGGATCGTGCTGTCGACGCAGCGCACCATGCGCTCCGCCCACCGCATCTACGAACGGCTCGGTTTCACCCGCACCCCCGAGCGGGACTGGAACCCGCTGCCCGACCTGGACGACATCATGCTCCTCACCTATGAGTTGACGCTCTGACACCGGCGCGACACAACATATGGGGCTGCTGGCGGCACCCGGCACAAGATGTATGCTCATGCTCGCTGTCGCCGCAGGGGAATCCGGTGTGAATCCGGAACTGTCCCGCAACGGTGTCCCCACGCCTGCGCCCGCCGAGGTGCGCAGGGGGAGTCAGTCCGAGGACCTGCCGACAGTGCGCCCGGCCGTCCGGTCCGGGTGCTCCGACGTCCGGGCCTCGCGGAATGGGCCGGTGGACGCGACGCCGCGTGCGCTCGTGTGCTGCCCCCTGCGCTCTTCGAGGCCCTGTGCCGAGCGAGGGAGAGCCCCACGTGACCATCGCGCCAGCCGATCCGGCCTCAGCGATCGACGCGCCCCAGGAGAGCGACCGCCCGGGGACCGCGCTGCTGCGGACCCTGACCGAGCTGACCGCCGACCTGCGGGGCGCCGACCCCGGACGGGTCGCCGCCGCCGCCCTGCGCGGCCGGTCCGCGGCCGCCGACGAGGCGCAGCTGCGGGAACTGGCCACGGAGACGGCGGCCGGGCTGATCTCCGAGGACCCCGCCTACTCCCGGCTCGCCGCCCGGCTGCTGACCATCGGCATCCGCGCCGAGGCCGCCTCGCAGGGCGTCACCTCCTTCACCGGCTCCGTCGCGGCCGGGCACCGCGAGGGGCTGATCGCCGACCGGACCGCCGCGTTCGTCCGGCGGCACGCGGACCGGCTCGACGCGCTGGTCGACCCCCGTGCCGACGACCGGTTCGGCTACTTCGGTCTGCGTACCCTGCACAGCCGTTACCTGCTGCGGCACCCGGTCACCCGCAAGGTCGTCGAGACACCCCAGCACTTCCTGCTGCGGGTCGCCGCGGGTCTCGCCGAGGACGACAGCGCCCGCTCGGTGGACGAGGTCGCCGCGCTCTACACGCTGATGAGCCGCCTGGACTACCTGCCCTCCTCCCCCACGCTGTTCAACTCCGGCACCCGGCACCCCCAGATGTCGTCCTGCTACCTCCTCGACTCCCCCAAGGACGAGCTGGACTCGATCTACGACCGCTACCACCAGGTCGCCCGCCTCTCGAAGCACGCCGGCGGCATCGGTCTGTCCTACTCCCGCATCCGCGCGCGGGGTTCCCTGATCCGCGGCACCAACGGGCACTCCAACGGCATCGTGCCGTTCCTGAAGACGCTGGACTCCTCGGTCGCCGCCGTGAACCAGGGCGGGCGGCGCAAGGGCGCGGCGGCGGTCTACCTGGAGACCTGGCACCTGGACATCGAGGAGTTCCTGGAACTGCGCGACAACACCGGGGAGGACGCCCGCCGTACGCACCATCTGAACCTCGCGCACTGGGTGCCGGACGAGTTCATGCGGCGGGTGGAGGCCGACGGGCGGTGGTCGCTGTTCTCCCCGGTGGACGTGCCGGAGCTGGTCGATCTGTGGGGCGAGGAGTTCGACGCGGCGTACCGGGCGGCGGAGGCGAAGGGCCTGGCGAGGAAGTCCCTCCCGGCGCGCGAGCTGTACGGCCGGATGATGCGCACCCTCGCGCAGACCGGCAACGGCTGGATGACCTTCAAGGACACGGCCAACCGCACCGCCAACCAGACCGCCGAGCCGGGCCACGTCATCCACTCCTCGAACCTGTGCACGGAGATCCTCGAGGTCACCGACGACGGGGAGACGGCGGTCTGCAACCTGGGGTCGGTCAACCTCGGGGCGTTCGTGGAGCACGGGGACATCGACTGGGAGCGCCTCGACGAGACCGTGCGCACGGCCGTGACCTTCCTCGACCGGGTCGTCGACATCAACTTCTACCCGACCGAGCAGGCGGGCCGCTCCAACGCCCGGTGGCGCCCCGTCGGTCTCGGCGCCATGGGACTGCAGGACGTCTTCTTCAAGCTGCGGCTGCCCTTCGACTCCCCCGAGGCGAAGGCCCTGTCCACGAAGATCGCCGAGCGGATCATGCTCGCCGCGTACGAGACCTCCGCGGGCCTGGCCGAGCGCAACGGACCGCTGCCCGCCTGGGAGAAGACCCGTACCGCCCGGGGTGTACTGCACCCCGACCACTACGGTGTCACCCTCACCTGGCCGGAGCGCTGGGCGGCGCTGCGGACCCGGATCGCGGCCACCGGGATGCGCAACTCGCTGCTGCTGGCGATCGCGCCCACCGCCACCATCGCGTCGATCGCGGGCGTGTACGAGTGCGTCGAGCCGCAGGTGTCCAACCTGTTCAAGCGCGAGACACTGTCCGGGGAGTTCCTCCAGGTCAACTCGTATCTGGTGGACGACCTCAAGCGGCTCGGCGTATGGGACGCGCGCACCCGTGAGGCGCTGCGCGAGGCCGGCGGCTCGGTGCAGGGCTTCGCGTGGATCCCCGAGGAGGTGCGCCGGCTGTACCGCACGGCGTGGGAGATCCCGCAGCGCGGTCTGATCGACATGGCCGCCGCCCGTACCCCGTTCCTGGACCAGGCCCAGTCGCTCAACCTGTTCCTGGAGACCCCGACCATCGGCAAGCTCTCCTCGATGTACGCCCATGCCTGGAAGCAGGGTCTGAAGACCACGTACTACCTGCGGTCCCGCCCGGCGACCCGGATCGCCCGCGCCGCGGCCCGCACCACCGTCCCCGTACCGCAGGCGGCGGACCCCGAGGCGGTCGCCTGCTCCCTGGAAAACCCCGAGTCCTGCGAGGCCTGCCAGTGATGACACCGAAGAACCTGCTCGACCCCGGCTTCGAGCTGACGCTGCGCCCCATGCGCTACCCCGACTTCTACGAGCGCTACCGGGACGCCATCAAGAACACCTGGCACGTCGAGGAGGTGGACCTGCACTCGGACGTCGCGGACCTGGCGAGGCTCACCCCCGAGGAGCAGCACCTCATCGGCCGGCTGGTGGCCTTCTTCGCCACCGGTGACTCCATCGTGGCGAACAACCTGGTGCTGACCCTCTACAAGCACATCAACTCCCCTGAGGCGCGGCTGTATCTGTCGCGGCAGCTGTTCGAGGAGGCGGTGCACGTCCAGTTCTATCTGACGCTGCTGGACACCTATCTGCCCGACCCGGACGACCGTGCGGCCGCCTTCGCGGCCGTGGAGAACATTCCGTCCATCCGGGAGAAGGCCGAGTTCTGCTTCCGGTGGATGGACTCGGTGGAGAAGATCGACCGTCTGGAGACGCGGTCGGACCGCCGGCGCTTCCTGCTGAACCTGATCTGCTTCGCCGCGTGCATCGAGGGCCTGTTCTTCTACGGGGCCTTCGCCTACGTCTACTGGTTCCGCGGCCGGGGGCTGCTGCACGGTCTGGCGACCGGCACCAACTGGGTGTTCCGCGACGAGACGATGCACATGTCCTTCGCCTTCGACGTGGTCGACACCGTGCGCAAGGAGGAGCCGGAGCTGTTCGACGAGGAGCTCGGGCAGCAGGTCACCGACATGCTGCGCGAGGCGGTCGAGGCGGAGCTGCAGTTCGCGCGTGACCTGTGCGGGGACGGGCTGCCGGGCATGAACACCGAGTCGATGCGGCAGTATCTGGAGTGCGTGGCGGACCAGCGGCTGGTGCGGCTGGGCTTCGCGCCGGTGTACGGCTCGGAGAACCCGTTCTCCTTCATGGAGCTCCAGGGCGTCCAGGAGCTGACGAACTTCTTCGAGCGGCGCCCGTCCGCGTACCAGGTCGCCGTGGAGGGCACGGTCGACCTGGATGAGGACTTCTAGGGCGGCCTGGGGACCGGCGCGGCGCGATACCGCCCCGATACCGCCCCGGTACCGCGCCGTACCGCGCCGCTCGTGCGGCGCTCGTGCGGCGCTCGTGCGGCGCTCGTGCGGCGCGGTACGAGGCGATTTCCGGCCCGTTCGGTCCGGGCCGGAGGCCGGCCGCTCAGCGGGGCAGTGCCCGCAGCTTCAGCCCTCGTGGCCGGAGCGTGATCCCGATCCGTGGCCGGGTGTCGGAACCGGACACGTGCTCGAACCGGTAGGCGGAGGCGACCACCGCGGTGATGAGCGTGAGCTCGGCCATCGAGAAGTGGTCGCTCGGACACTTCCGGTTGCCCACGCTGAACGGGCTCATCGCATACTTGGGCACGTCCTTGGACCGCTCCGGAAGCCACCGGTCGGGGTCGAACTCCTCGTTCCGCTCGTACGACCGCGGGTCGCGCTGGACGGCGTACGGGCTGTAAATGAGGTCCGCCCCCCGGGGAATGCGGTATCCGCCGAGTTCCGTCTCGGTCACCGCGCGGCGCGTCAATATCCAGACGGCCGGATACAGTCGCAGGGTCTCCGTGACGACATTCGCGGTGTACGTCAGCTTGCGGACGTCCTCGAATGCGACCGGGCGGTCACCGACGACGGCTTGCACCTCCTCACGGATCTTGTCGCCGAGTTCCGGGTGTTCGGTGAGAACCAGGAGGAGCGACATGACCGTGGCCCCGACGGTTTCACTGCCGGGGGTGAGTATCGCGATGACCTGATCGTGGATCTCCTGTTCCCCGATGGGCTCGCCATTGTCGTCCTTCGCTTCCAGCAAAGCCGTCAGCAAATCGTCCGGTTTTTGACCGCTTGCCCGTCGGTCGGCGACGATCTCGTCGACCAGGACGTGCAAATCGGCCAGGGCCCGGTTGAATTCCCGATTGGCCGGGAGCGGAAGCCTGTAGAGCGGTCCGAGCGGTACCACCATGCGCTGGTACATGCCGCTGAACAGCGTGGCGAGGTCACCGCAGATGCGGTCCGCCCGGGCGTCCATGGAGCCGCGCATCAGACAGCGGGCGGTGACCCGGACGGCCACGCGGAAGGCCTCCTCCGTGACGTCCAGTTCCTCGCCGGAGCGCCAGCGCTCCACGAGCGCGTACGACTCCTCCGCCATGATCGGCCCGTACGCCGGGATCGCGTCGAGCTTGAAGGCGGGCTGGATGGTACGGCGCTGACGCCGGTGCAGCGGGCCGTTGGCGGTGGCCACGCCCTCCTCGCCGAGCAGGTCCTGGAGGGACTCCCACAGCGGTCCGGCGATGATGTAGTCGGGGCTGAGGGCCACCGCTCCGGTGAGGGCGGGGGTGGTGACGGCGTACACCGTCTTCGGTCCGAGCTTGAGGCGCACCACGTCGCCGTGGTCGCGCAGCCCGGACATGAAGGCCAGCGGATCGCGCGCCAGCTTCCAGCCGTGACCGAGGACGGGGAGTCCTCCGCCGGCCAGAGGCGGCTCGCGCAGTGCTGATGTCCCGGACCTCTGGGGGTTCACCGACTCGACGGTCATTTCTCACCTGCCGCTTCGTTGTTGACGTACGGGGGCGTGGACCGGTCGTCCCAGCTGTCCACCCGGTACCGACCGGACTCGTGGTGGAACCAGTAGACGGAGCTGAACCAGTTCCGCATATTGCCGACGCAGATGCGCACGGCAGCGCTCGTTTCCTTTCCGCCCACCGTGCCGTCGTCGAGCACGTCGGCGAACCGTAAGGCCTGCTGCTCGGCTTCCTGGAATTCGCGGATGCATTCCTCCACTCGATGCCTCACATCGGCGATCGCTTCCTCGAGTGTCAGGCCTTCATGGGTGACGAGACTGATACCGAGATTGTGCACCTCACTGCCCGCTATTTCCTTGGGCAGCGAGCACAGGTCGTTGTACCAGGCGGCGAATTCCTGACTGAGCAGTGCCGCCTTCCGGTACGCCGGGTTCTTCCGTACCGGATCCGGGAGTTCACTGCCCGCGCTCGGTTCCAGCAGATCGGTCCAGATCCAGTGCGCGAAGGTGAGCCTGCGCAATTCCAGGTATTCCGCTACGGTGGGGACGATCCCCTCCGTGCGGTTGTGGAATTCCCGGTCGTACGCCTCGATCACCGTGTGGAAGTGCCGGGCGAACCGGGCGTTCCAGCTGTCCGGCAGAAACGCGTACAGCCGACGCACGCTGTCCGCGAGACCCGCGACCACGGGATCCTCGTGACGCAGGTGGTCCCCGGGGCTGTCGAGGGCTGTGTGCAGCCGCTCCTTCAGCCGCCGCCAGGCGGTGGGGCGGCCGTGCACGATGTCGCGGTCGTGCCGGTCGTCCCAGACGAAGAACCACGCGCTGAAGTCCGCTATCGCCTGCAGGACCTCATCGGGGGAGCCTAAGTAGTACCCCGCCATAAGGTCGGTGTAGCACAGGCCGTCGGCATATTCCTCCACCTTCCCCGCCGGCATGAGCCGCTTTTCGAGCAGCCACGCCCTGGTCGTCTCCTGCAGCTTCGGCCAATACGGGTGGAGTTGCCGTGGAAACGCTGCCTCGATCACCGGAAGAGACAGCGCCGGTGGAACCGCGATGGTGGTCGGTGTCGATGTGGTGCCGTGTGACAAAGCATGCACGAACAATCCCCTCTCAGCCGCCGGTCGATGCGCGCCCGCCCCCCGAGCCGAGCGCACGCCGTGCGTATCACCGCACCTCCATTCAGCACCACAACTGACCGTTATGGGAACGGATTTGCTTCTTTCACTACTTCCGCTCACGCGGAGACGAACGAACGCCCGACCGGACAGCGGGTCCGGCCGGGCGTTGCGGGAGGCGGTGGAGGGTTCCCGCCGCCGGTCAGTCGTTGGCGACCACGGGGTAGCGCGGCTCGTTCTCGGCCATCTGCCGCAGCGCGTCCTTCCGCTCCCGCTTGGACAGCCGGTCGATGTAGAGATAGCCGTAGAGGTGGTCGGTCTCGTGCTGCAAACACCGTGCGAAGTAGCCGGTGCCACGTACCCGGACCGGGTTGCCCTTCTCGTCCTGCCCGGTCACTTCGGCGTAGTCAGGACGGGCCAGCGACGCGTACGCGGTGGGCACCGACAGACAGCCCTCGCTGCTGTCGTCCAGCCGGCGCCGCTCGGCGGGCAGTTCGACCAGCTTCGGATTGCAGATCACACCGGTGTGGCGCGCGCCCTCGTCGTCCGGGCAGTCGTAGACGAAGACCTTCAGGTCGACGCCGATCTGGTTGGCGGCCAGGCCGACGCCCTCGGCGGTGCGCTGGCTGGCGAACATGTCGGCGACCAGTTGCTGGAACTCGTCGCCGAAGTCCGTGACGTCCTTGCACTCCTTGTGCAGCACCGGGTTTCCGACCACCGTGATCGGGCGCGAGGTCCCGCGCTCCCGCCAGGCCGCCTCGCGCTCCTCGCAGTCCTCCGTGTCGATGACGTACCCCTCGTCGTCGACGGGGAGCACGCCCGCGTGCTGCTGATCGGTGTCCTGCTGAGCCATGACCGACGTACGCCTTCCTGAGGAATTCCGGGGTTGTGATCTGACAAGGGTACGGTGAAGCGCCCCTTCAGGGGCGCGGGACCGCGTCGATGTGCGGCTCCGCCGCGGGGCGCGCACCACCACGACGCAACCGCACGCGGTCAACGGCCTCAGCAGACCTCTTCAAGATCCCGCCAGTCCCTCGAGTCCGGGCTGTCCGCGACCCACCCGTCCAGCAGCCCCCGGACCAGTGACGCCGGCGCGGCCAGCCCGCATTCGCGTTCCGGCACCCACAACTGCCCGTCCGTGACGTGCCCCAGCGGTCCCGGGTGGCCCGGCTCGCTGTGGTCGTGCGGGTCGAGGTGCTCGCCGTCGCCCTCGTCGGACGGCATCCGTGACTCCGAGCACATCCGGCACAGCAAGCGCACCGAGGACGACCAGTCCTCGGCGGCGAAACCGGCGTCGGATGCCAGTTGTTCCAGCGCGTCCCGGTCGGACTCGGAGGCGGCCTCCAGCAGCACCACCCAGGTCGGCACCGGCGAGGGCGCCCACAGCTCGATCTCGTCGAACACCGGATAGGTGTGCCCGGCGGCGGTGCTGCGCTCGCCGTGCGGCACACCGTCGTGCAGGACGACCTCGCCCCAGCGGCGGCCGGAGGACGGCAGCGGAATGGACAGCACCTCGATCCGGGCGGGGTCGAGACGCCTGCCCCACACGACCTCCGCCTCCCCCTCCGGGGACAGCCGTACGGCAGCGCTGCCCAGGTCCATACCGAGGGGCTCGCCGGAGTCGGTGGCCGGGCCGGGCACCTTGAGTCCGTAGGCCTGCCAGGCCCGCCGGGCCAGCGGCCAGTCCTGCAGCGCGGTGGCGGCGATGCCGACGTTCCACCAGTCGGGAGCGCCGGCGTCGCGGTCGAGCAGCGCCACGGCCCGCAGGCCGGCGGTGCGCGCCTGCTCCCAGTCGTGCCGGAACTTGTGCAGCAGCGCGAGATTGAACCAGGACTCCGACAGCCAGGGTTCCAGATCGGCGGCCCGTGTCAGCAGCGCGCCCGCGTCCTCGTACCGGCCGTCGCCGATGAGCGTGAACGCACGGTCCGTGGCCTGCCGCCAGGAGGCGGAGGGCCGGTGCCGTCCCTTGCCGAAGATCCTCACGATTCCCGCCTGCCAGTTCCGTTCGGTGGGCCGGCTGTTCCGCACCGCGCCCCCGGACACCCTCTCCTTCGCATCCAACCACGTACGGCCACGAGGACGCTCATTACCCATGGGTTACCCAGCCTCGTACGGGGTCAGACAGTCCTGTTCGCGGCTTTCACCACGAGCGTTCTCCGTGCTCACGCGCCCCCTCCGTGTTCCGTGACAGGACCTGGGCCAGTGCCTCGACGACCTCCGGCGCGTACTCCCCGGCGGTGGCGAGCCGCAGTTCCTCCAGGGCGGTCAGCGGCCCGCCGGGACCTCCTTCTCGGGACTTCTCCTCGTACGCGTTGACCACCCGGACGATGCGCGCGGCGAGCGGCTGCTGCCGGTGCGGGTCGGCCTGCCGTTCGACGATGCCGGCCACCCGGGGGTCGACCCCGGTCTGGCGCACCACGGCGCCGCCGAGCAGCGCGATCCGTCGCTGTTCGGTGACCGGCAGGACGGCGGTGGCGCCCGCGGGGACCGGGTCGACGAGGCTGAGCTGGCCGATGTCGTGCATCAGCGCGGCGTACTCCAGCACGGTGAGTTCGGGCTCGGTCAGCCCGAGGTCCCGGCCCACCGCCTGGCTGAGCCGGGCGACCCGGCGGGCGTGCCCGGCGGGGGTGTACCCGGCGATCTCGGTGGCCCGCGCGAGGGAGGCGATGGTCTGCCGGTAGGTCGCGCGCACGGCGGCGTACCGCCGGTAGGAGAGCTGTGCGAGCAGCAGGGGCACCGAGAAGACGGGCAACGCCCACAACCCCACGACCGCGACCCCCAGCGCCATCACGGCACCCGTGGCGATGACGGCGGCCCCAATGCCGGGGACGGACCGCAGCTCGTCGCGCACCATCGGCAGGAAGGGCCAGCCGGTGCGGGAGTGGGCCAGCGCCGCGGCGAGCACGGCGTCGCACAGCACGGTGAGGGACAGCAGGGCGAGCAGCAGCAGCGCCTGCGCGGGCCCGCCCCAGTCGTCGAAGGCCCCCTGGCGGTACAAGGGCTGGAAGCACACGGCGACGCATCCGACGGTCAGCACCCGGCGGGCCGGCGGGTCGAGGGCGGGGCCGTCACCACGCCCGACGTGCGGCACGCTGCCGAGCAGGGACGCGGCGAGGACCACGGTGACGACCTGCGCGGCCCCGTGCTGGGCCGGCCGCCCGGAGATCTCCCCGAGCAGCGCGTACGCGAGCGATCCGGCGGTGGCGAGCGGAGCGGCCTCCCGGATCCGGGTCCCGCCCCGCCGGATGAGTTCACCGACGGTGACGAGCATGCCGAAGGCCAGGGCGACTCCGCGTTCCTCGATGCCGTGGTGGAGGGTGGCGGCCAGGCAAGCCGCGGCGAGGACGGCCGCACACACATGCACGACGGTGTGCAGCCGCGGCCTCACCGGCACACCCCGGACCGACCGGCGCCCGATGCGACAGGCCCGGACCCGCGGACGACCCCCACGACGAGGCCGGCCCGCCCGGCGACCGACCCGAGCGGGCCACGCCTGCCGATGCCCGGGGCGACAGGGCGAGACCCACCCGCGACCGGCGCCCCCCGCCCCGGCACGGCAGTGCCACGAAGCCGACCGCCGGCCACCACCCCGCCCGGCCGGCAGGCCGGGGAAGGGCTCATCGGGGTGCTCCGGACCGGCCGGTGACCGGTGCGGCGGGGCCGGTGCGGCCGGTGACCGGGGTGGCGAGTCCCACGGCGGTGGTGCGGGCCTCGTCGGCGGTCACCGCCGGATGCCATCCCGCCCGGCCGATCGCCCGTACCAGCGCGCCCACCATCCGCGGGTCGAAGTGGGTCCCCGCGCACCGGCGGAGTTCCTCCAGCGCCACCGGCACGGGCCGCGCCCTGCTGTAGGAGCGGTTGGAGGTCATCGCGTCGAACGCGTCGGCGACCGCGACCACCCGGGCGGACTCGGGGATCTGGGCGCCCGCCAGCCCGTAGGGGTAGCCGGAGCCGTCCAGCCGCTCGTGATGGTGCAGCACCGCCGCGCGGGCCTCGCCGAGGAAGGAGATCCCCCGCACCATCTCGTGCCCGTACTCGGGGTGCAGTTCGATCACCCGGCGTTCCTCGGGGGTCAGCGGACCGTCCTTGGTGAGCAGCCGGGTCGGCACGCCGAGCTTGCCGACGTCGTGCAGGATGCCGGCGAAGCGCAGCACCTCGACGCGCGCGTCGTCCAGGCCGAGTTCCCGCGCGATCATCATGGACGCCCGTCCGACCCGCTCGCTGTGCCCCCGCGTGTAGCCGTCCTTGATGTCCACGGCCTGGACGAGCGCGCGGATCGTGGCCTGATGGGCGGCCCGCTCGCGGTGGTACTGGGCGAAGGCCCACCAGGAGACACCCATCGGCAGCAGGACGAACAGGGCCGCCACGGGGCCGTACGTACTGCGCCACAGCAACGCCATCATGAGCCCGGCGAGACCGTGCACACCGAGCGGTGCCAGAGACCTCAGGAAATGCCGCCACCGGGCGGCCGGGCCCGCCGTCCGTCTCCCGCGCGGGAGCGCGCCGGACGCCGGCGCCGGGACGCCGCCGTCGAGCAGGGTGAGGACCAGGCAGAACGCGACCACCGCGGCACCGGCCGCGACGAGCGCACGCGGTACGTCGCAGTCCGCCACGGCGGCCCGGCCCCCGGCCGCCAGATGGGCCAGGCTCGCGGCCCACACCGCGAGCACCAGCCGACCGGCCCGCCAGAGCCCGCGCACCGCGTACGGCCGTTGTCCCACGGGAAGCAGCAGCGCCCCGGGCAACGCGACCAGCGCCGCGGCGTACGGCGGCAGCAGGAAGGCCGCGGCGAGCAGGACGGGATGGAAGGTGCCGCCCGGATGCGGGCCGGTGACGAGGCGCGAGGCGGCGAGGCGCTCGCAGCCCGCGTACAGCGCGGCGAGCAGGACGACCGGCCACCAGGGGACGTGGTCGTCCGCTGGGATCCCCGGCAGCGGGACTCCCAGCAGGGGAAGCAGACAGAGCAGGGCCGACAGGGTGACACCGGTGACCCGTGCCTGGGCCGGTAACGCCTCCATGAGCCCCTCCCCCGACCGAGCCCGCCGCACTCGGCCTGCCGTCCGCCAGGTTCTGGAGCCTAGGACGGCGGAGGGTGCCTCCACGGGCCGATAACCCGCGGATTAGCACGTACGAGTGACAAGGAAGGGGAGGCCGGGGAGCGGCAGGACGTCAGGACTCCTGCGGGGTGGCCGTGACGTCCTGCTCGGGGACCGCCTGGCCGGAACGGATCAGGTCGAGCCGGCCCATGACCTTGGAACGCAGGTCGCCCGGCACGTCGTCCTGCCCGCAACAGCGCTTGACCAGCTTCTTCACGGCCTGCTCGAGCCCGTACTTCTCCAGGCAGGGCGAGCATTCCTCGAAGTGGTGCTCGAACTTCACACAGTCGGAATCCGGCATCTCACGGTCGAGGAACTCGTAGAGATGATCGAGGATTTCGCTGCAATCCGTCTCGTGCGGCTCTCCGCAGCTCATGACCCCGAGCCTTTCGCTTCGTTCGACTCTCCGGCACCGGCCGGGACCAGCCCGCGCTCGCGCGCGTAGTCCTCGAGCATGCCGCGCAGCTGACGGCGGCCCCGGTGCAGCCGGGACATCACCGTACCGATGGGTGTCCCCATGATGTCGGCGATCTCCTTGTAGGCAAAGCCCTCGACATCGGCGAGATACACCGCGATGCGGAACTCCTCGGGGATCGCCTGGAGCGCTTCCTTGACGTCCGAGTCCGGCAGGTGGTCCAGCGCCTGCGACTCCGCGGAACGCAGCCCCGTCGACATGTGCGACTCGGCGCGCGCGAGCTGCCAGTCCTCGATCTCCTCGGCCCCGCTGCGCTGCGGTTCACGCTGCTTCTTGCGGTAGGAGTTGATGAAGGTGTTGGTGAGGATCCGGTACAGCCACGCCTTGAGGTTGGTGCCTTCGCGGAACTGGTGGAAGGACGCGTACGCCTTGGCGTACGTCTCCTGGACCAGGTCCTCCGCGTCGGCCGGGTTGCGCGTCATCCGCAGGGCGGCCGAGTACATCTGGTCGAGGAACTCGAGCGCGTCCCGCTCGAAGCGCGCGCTGCGCTCCCCGGCCGACTCCGCGCCCTTGCCGCCCTGGCCCTCGGGCTGATCCGCCTGGCCGTGTTCGGTCCCTGCGTCGGTACCGGGAACCGGACCCACCTCCTCCAGTGTTGTCGTGAGACCGGGAACGGCCTCACCAGAATCGGAGGATAGACGACGATCCGGCCCGCCCGCCGCCCGAACAGGGGCGGTCCTGGCCGCGTGCAGCACCGTCCAGTCCAGATCGGCGCGGGCACTGCGGCTCGGGCAGAACGTGGAACCCATGCGGCGGACTTCCTCTCCTACGACGGTGGTGCCGTCGACCGGCACATACCTCCGTCCCAACGGTGGGAGCCCTCCGGACATTCCCGCGCCTCAGCCCAGGGCGGCGGTCCAGCTCACGACGGCGTCGGTCACGACAGCCACGGCCTCCTCCGCGGTGAGGTCCGCCCGCTTGGGCACGGCGAAGCCGTGATCGCCGTGCGGAACCTCGACCAGCTCGTAGGCGCCCTCCGGGAACTCCCCCGGCCTGCCGAACGGGTCGTTGCCGCCCTGGACGACGAGCGTGGGCACGCCCGCGCCCAGCAGTTCGGCGGCGCGGGACTTCTCGGGCCTGCCCGGCGGGTGCAGGGGGAAGCTCAGGGCGAGCACCGCGTGGGCGCCGAGTTCGGTGGCGGTGCGGCAGGCGACGCGGGCACCGGCGCTGCGTCCGCCCGAGATCACCGGCAGGCCCGGCTTCACCAGCGCGGGCCAGATGCCGCGCCAGCCGGTGTCCAGGGTCTTCGGGGCGGGGGCGACCTTCTTGCCGGCCACGCGCCAGGGCTGTTCGACGAGGGCGACGGTCACACCGTGCGCGGGGAGTGCGGCGGCGAGCGCCTTGAGGTCCCGGGCCTCGATGCCGCCGCCGGCACCGTGGCTCACCGCGAGCACCAGGCGGGCACGGCGCCGGGCGCGGTGCCAGGTGATGCGGGCGGTACCCGCGTCGGTCTCGACGGTCTCGACGGTCTTGGTCGCATCGGCCGTGTCAGGGGTGTCGGGCGTGTCTGGGGCGTCCGGTGGGTGCGGCGTGTCTGCCGTGTCGGGGGTCACGTCAGAAGAGTGTGCCCTCTTCCGGCGCCTCCAGCTCCTTCAGCAGCTCCGGTCCGTTGTTGCGGACGTTGCTGACCGCCGTGGCGACCGGGTAGGCGCGCATCAGGCCGGCCGGCGGCGGGGCGAGCAGCTCGCGCAGTTCGTCGGTGTCGGTGCGGGCCGGGTCCAGCCAGGCGTCCCAGCGGTCCGGCGTCAGCATCAGCGGCATGCGGGGATGGATCTCGGCGAGGGCGTGCGGACCGTCCGCCGGGGACACGGCCAGCGGGCTGCTCTCCGCCTCGGTGGTGATGACGGAGCAGGTCACCCACCAGGCCCGGGGGTGGTCGTCGGGCAGGGTCCGGTCCCGCCAGAACTCGTACAGCCCGGCCATGGCGAACACCGAGCCGTCGGCCGGTGTGACGAAGTAGGGCTGCTTGCGGGGCCGCTTCTTCCTGCCCTCGACCTCCAGGTCCCGCTCCTGCTTGCCGGTGACCCACTCGTAGTAGCCGTCGGCGGGAAGGATGCAGCGCCTGGAGGAGAAGGCGCGGCGGTAGGACGGCTTCTCGTGGACGGTCTCCGCGCGGGCGTTGATCATCCGGGCCCCGCCCTCGGGGGTCTTGGACCAGGAGGGCACCAGTCCCCACGTCATCTTCCGCAGCTGCCGAACCGGACGCGGGTCGGTCACGTCTTTGAGTGCACGGTCGAGGACGGCGTAGACCTCCTTGGTCGGCGCCACGTTGAAGTCGGGCTCCAGGGTCTCCTCCGGCTCCCACTTCTCGATCTCGAAGATTCCCGCCAGATCCTCGGGCCTGCGACTCGCTGCATACCGTCCGCACATACGTGCAACACTGCCAGACTCCGTACGATCAGAGGGAGCGATCCGAAACACATGGAAAGCATGGTCAGCACCGCGTCCGCGTCGCTCGGCTCCCTCTGGGACGAGGTGTCCGGCACCCAGCCCGACCCCGATGTGTGGGTGGTCGTCGCCACGCTGGTCGCCGCGGCCGCCGTCGTCGTACCGCACGGGCTGTGGCGGCTGTCCCGCAACGCCATCACCATCGCCCACGAGGGCGGGCACGGACTGGTGGCGCTGCTCACCGGCCGCACGCTGACGGGCATACGGCTGCACTCGGACACCAGCGGCCTGACCGTCAGCCGCGGCAAGCCGACCGGCCTCGGCATGATCCTCACCGCCGCCGCCGGCTACACCGCTCCCCCGCTGCTCGGTCTGGGCGGCGCCGCGCTGCTCGGCGCCGGGCGCATCACGCTGCTGCTGTGGCTGGCCACGGCGCTGCTGGTGGCGATGCTGGTGATGATCCGCAATGCCTACGGGGCGGTGTCGGTCCTCGTCACGGGCGCCACGTTCGTCCTGGTGTCCTGGCTGGCCGGTCCTCAGGTGCAGGCCGCCTTCGCCTACGCCGTGGTGTGGTTCCTGCTGCTCGGCGGGGTGCGCCCGGCATTCGAACTCCAGGCCAAGCGGTCCCACGGTGGCGCGGGCGACTCGGACGCGGACCAGTTGTCCCGGCTGACCCACGTACCCGCGGGACTGTGGCTGTTCCTGTTCCACGCGGTGTCACTCTGCTCGTTGCTGGGCGGGGGCAGGTGGCTGCTCGGCCTGTGATCCGGCGGCGCCCCCGGGCGGGTCGGCGACGTCGGACGCGCGAGGGCGCCCGGCCTCGCGCAGGTGGCGGAGGTGCACGCGCAGGTGGTGAAGGGCCTCGCCATCCCCCTCCTTATAGAGTGGCCCCATGGCCCCGAACCCCACGCACACCGCCCTCTGGCCCGCCCCGTACGCAAGCGGAGCCGTCGACGCGACGGTCCACGTGCCCGGGTCCAAGTCGGTCACCAACCGTGCCCTCGTACTCGCCGCCCTCGCCTCCGAGCCGGGCTGGCTGCGCCGCCCGCTGCGGTCCCGCGACACGCTGCTGATGGCGGGTGGCCTGCGCGCCATGGGGATCGAGATCGAGGAAACGGTGTCGTCCAGCTCCTCCGTCGCGGGGGGCCCCGACGGCACCGGTGAGGCCTGGCGGGTGCTGCCCACGGGCCTGCACGGCCCGGCCACCGTCGACGTCGGCAACGCCGGCACCGTGATGCGGTTCCTGCCCCCGGTGGCCACGCTGGCCGACGGTCCCGTCCGCTTCGACGGCGACCCGCGTTCCTACGAGCGTCCCCTGAACGGCGTCATCGACGCGCTGCGCGGGCTGGGCGCCCGGATCGACGACGACGACCGCGGCGCGCTGCCGATGACCGTGCACGGCGGCGGTGCCCTGGACGGCGGGACCGTGGAGGTCGACGCGTCCTCGTCCTCCCAGTTCGTCAGCGCCCTGCTGCTGTCCGCACCGCGTTTCAACCAGGGCGTGGAGGTCCGGCACACCGGCGCGACGCTGCCGTCCCTGCCGCACATCCGGATGACGGTCGACATGCTCCGCGCGGTGGGCGCCCAGGTGGACACCCCCGAGTCCGGCGGCGAGCCCAATGTGTGGCGGGTCGCCCCGGGGGCGCTGCTCGGCCGCGACCTGACCATCGAGCCGGACCTGTCCAACGCCCAGCCGTTCCTGGCGGCGGCCCTGGTGACCGGTGGCAGGGTGGTCGTCCCGGACTGGCCGGCGCGTACCACCCAGCCCGGTGACCGGCTGCGGGAGATCTTCACCGAGATGGGCGGCTCCTGCGAGCTGACCGAGTACGGACTGGTGTTCACCGGCTCCGGGTCGATCCACGGCATCGACGTGGACCTCGGCGAGGTCGGTGAGCTGACGCCGGGTATCGCGGCGGTCGCGGCCCTCGCGGACTCCCCGTCCACCCTGCGGGGCGTGTCCCATCTGCGGCTGCACGAGACGGACCGGCTGGCCGCGCTCACCAAGGAGATCAACGAACTGGGCGGCGACGTCACCGAGACCGCCGACGGGCTGCACATCCGCCCGCGCCGACTGCACGGCGGGGTCTTCCACACCTACGAGGACCACCGCATGGCGACCGCCGGCGCGGTCCTCGGCCTCGTGGTCGACGACGTGCAGATCGAGAACGTGGCGACGACGGCGAAGACCCTGCCGGACTTCCCCGACCTGTGGACCGGGATGCTCGGGGCGTAGGGGTCCGTCATGCGCCGCTACGGCAAGCACACCGACGAGGACGACATCCGCTCACGCCCTCACCGCAAGGGCAACCGGCCGCGCACCCACATCCGGCCCAAGCACGAGGACGCCGCCGAGGGGCTGGTCCTCACCGTCGACCGGGGCCGGCTGACCTGTCTGGTCGACGACCGGGTCGTGATGGCGATGAAGGCCCGTGAGCTGGGCCGCAAGGCGGCGGTGGTCGGCGACCGGGTGGCGATCGTCGGCGACCTGTCCGGGAAGAAGGACACCCTCGCGCGGATCGTGCGGATCGAGGAACGCACATCGGTCCTGCGCCGTACCGCCGACGACGACGACCCCTACGAGCGGGTGGTCGTGGCCAACGCCGACCAGCTCGCCGTCGTCACCGCGCTCGCCGACCCGGAGCCCCGCCCGCGGTTGATCGACCGGTGCCTGGTCGCGGCGTACGACGGCGGGCTCGAACCGCTGCTGGTCCTGACCAAGTCGGACCTCGCGCCGGCCGACAAGCTGCTCGAGCTGTACGGCGATCTGGACATCCCGTACGTCGTCACCAGCCGTGCGGAACTGGAGAGCGGCGAGGCGGTGGCCCGGGTACGGGAGCAACTGGACGGCCGGATCACGGCATTCGTGGGGCACTCCGGGGTCGGCAAGACGACGCTGGTGAACGCGCTGGTCCCCCAGGAGCGGCGGCGCAGCACCGGGCTGGTCAACGCGGTGACGGGGCGGGGACGGCACACGACGACCTCCGCGCTGGCGCTGCCGCTCTCGGGCGCGGAGGGCTGGGTGATCGACACCCCGGGTGTGCGGTCCTTCGGGCTCGCCCATGTCGACCCGTCCCGGGTCATCCACGCCTTCCCGGATCTGGAGCGGGGTACCGAGGGCTGTCCTCGGGCGTGCAGTCACGACGAGCCGGACTGCGCGCTGGACGCGTGGGTGGCCGAGGGGCACGCGGATCCGGCGCGGCTGTACTCGCTGCGGCGGCTGCTGGCGACACGGGACCGGACCGAAGGCGACTGACCGTCGCGTGTTTGCCGTGGCCCCCGGACGGTAAGTGCATAATCGCACCGAGCCGGACCCGAACCCGCCGAACCCGGCGAAGCGGTCACCGTACGTGGGCGATGCGGGAGGACGAGACATGGCGTGGCTGCTGGTCATCGTGGCCGGGTTGCTCGAGACCGGTTTCGCCGTGTGTCTGAAGCTGTCGCACGGTTTCACCCGGCTGTGGCCGACCGTCGCGTTCTGCGCGTTCGCGCTGGGCAGCTTCGGGCTGCTGACCCTGGCGCTGAAGAAGCTGGACGTGGGTCCCGCGTACGCGGTGTGGACGGGTATCGGGGCGGCCGGGACGGCCATTTACGGAATGGTGTTCCTCGGGGATCTGGTGTCGACGCTGAAGATCGTGTCGATCACGCTGGTGATCGTCGGGGTGATCGGCCTGCAGCTCTCGGGGTCCGCACACTGAGCTCCGCCCACAACCCGGGGTCGCCGGCAACGGTCCGATGGACTCGGACCGGGCTGTCCCGGGTGCGCCGCGGCGCCCGCCCACCGAGCCCCACCCGCAACTCCGCGCCCCGCGCACCGAGCACCGCGCACCGAGCTACGCGACTGCCACGGCATCGGCTGCCGGTCCACGGCGCCCACCACCGGTCTCATGCGCCGGCCGCCGGTCTATGGCACCGGCTGCCGGTGCAGTGCGCCGCGCACCAGGTCGGCTACACCGTGGTCGGCCGGCGGCGCGGCGACGCAGGACAGGGCCAGGCGGATCACCAGCTCACAGGTGCGGGCCAGATCGGCGGTGTCGCCCCTGGGCACGCCGGGGCCGGCCAGAAGAGCGACGGCGCGGTCGCGGACGAGGGCGACGAGGTCGGCGGGTGAGGGCAGCGGCCCGTCGGCGCGGCGCTGGGCGGGCACGGTGGAGGCGGACGGCACGGCCGGCAGGGCCGGTGCGGGCAGGCGTTCGCTCCAGCATCCGGTGAGCATGGCGCGGACCAGGGCGTTGCCGCGGGCGCTCGCGGTGGTCCACTCGGCGACGGCGGTCAGCCGGTCGCGCGGGTCGGCGTGGCCGGTGAGGGCGCGGTCGATGCCGGCGAGGTAGCCGTCCGCCTCCCTGCGCACGAGCGCCCTGGCGAGACCGTCCTTGCTGCCGAACTCGTTGTACAGCGTCTGCCGGGAGACTCCGGCCGCGGCGGCCACGTCCACCATCCGCACGGCGGACCACGGGCGACGTGCCAGTGCCGCGCAAGCGGCGTCCAGCAGAGATTCCCGCGCTGCAGGCATCTTCGCCTCCCTCGGGGCGAGCGGCCGGTCCTGCGGTTCAGATTTGACGCGCCGTCGGACACTGTCAAGGGTCCGCGCGCCCCGCCCCCGGTGGCCCCGCACCGACCTCGGCGGATACCGTTCGTCGCATGCCCGACTACCTTGACGACCTGCGTCTCGCCCATGTCCTCGCGGACGCCGCCGACGCCGCGACGATGGACCGGTTCAAGGCTCTCGACCTCAAGGTGGAGACCAAACCGGACATGACGCCGGTGAGTGAGGCGGACAAGGCCGCCGAGGAACTCATCCGCAATCACCTCAAGCGCGCCCGCCCGAGGGACGCGATCCTGGGCGAGGAGTACGGGGTGGAGGGCACGGGGCCGCGACGCTGGGTGATCGACCCGATCGACGGCACCAAGAACTACGTGCGCGGGGTCCCCGTCTGGGCCACGCTGATCTCCTTGATGGAGGCCGGTGAGGGAGGCTTCCAGCCGGTCGTGGGCCTGGTGTCCGCCCCGGCGCTGGGCCGCCGCTGGTGGGCCGCGCAGGGGCACGGCGCCTTCGCCGGCCGCAGCCTGTCCTCGGCCTCCCGGCTGCACGTCTCCCGCGTCTCCAGGCTCTCCGACGCCTCCTTCGCCTACTCCTCACTGAGCGGATGGGAGGAGCAGGGACGGCTGGACGGTTTCCTCGACCTCACCCGCGAGGTGTGGCGCACGCGCGCGTACGGCGACTTCTGGCCGTACATGATGGTCGCCGAGGGGTCCGTGGACCTGTGCGCCGAGCCGGAGCTGTCGCTCTGGGACATGGCGGCCACCGCGATCGTGGTGACGGAGGCCGGCGGCTCGTTCACGGGCCTCGACGGCCGCCCGGGCCCGCACAGCGGCAACGCGGCGGCGTCGAACGGGCTGCTGCACGACGAGCTGCTGGGCTATCTCAACCAGCGCTACTGAGCGAGCGGGAGGTCCGCGTGCGCCCCGAAACCGCGGCGCACGCCCTCTTGTTGACTCCCGCTTTGCCTGCCACTCTGAGAGTCCCCCCACTTGTGAACTTGTGAAATCGCGAACGAGCGGGCCTCTACGCCCGTGACCTCACGTTTTCCAGTAGGAGGTGGCTCCATCCATGCTCGTCCGTGACGCCATGAGCACCCTGGTCCTCACCATCGGCCCCGCCCACACACTCCGACAGGCCGCCGCCCTGATGTCCGCCCGCCGGGTGGGCGCGGCCGTGGTCCTCGATCCCGACGGCACCGGCATCGGCATTCTCACCGAGCGCGACGTGCTCAACTCCCTCGGCCTCGGCCAGGATCCCGACACCGAGCACGCCTACGCCCACACCACCACCGACGTCGTCTTCGCCACCCCGGCCTGGACCCTGGAGGAGGCCGCTGTCGCCATGACCGACGGCGGGTTCCGTCATCTGATCGTTCTCGACCGGGGCGAGCCCACCGGCATCGTCTCGGTCCGCGACATCATCCGCTGCTGGGCACCCCAGCGAGCGCGGGCCGAGCACGTGTCGGCGTAAGTGCGACGAGAAACGGGCCGGACCCCCGAAGGGAGTCCGGCCCGTCGATCGGCAAGCGGTCCAGCGCTGGAATCAGCCGCGCAGGGCCTGGACCGCGGCCTCCAGCCGCTTGCCGAAGTCCTCGTCCGCCTGACGGAAGTTGTTGATCGCGCGGTCGGCGATGTCGTCGCGCGTGACCCCGGAGATGGCGTTCGCCAGGTTGTTCACCAGGCGCTCCTTCTCGTCCTCCGCCATCAGCCGGTAGAGGTTGCCCGCCTGCACGAAGTCGTTGTCCTCGGCGTGGACCGGGGTGACCGTCTCACCGGTGACACCGGTGACCTGGACGGGCTGCCACAGCGGACGGTCCGTCTGGAACGGGCCGCCGAAGCTGTTCGGCTCGTAGTTCTTCGCGCCCTTGTGACGGCCGTCGTACAGGTGGCCGTCACGGGAGTGGGTGCGCGCCTCGGTGGCGTGCGGACGGTTCACCGGCAGCTGGTCGGCGTTGATGCCGACGCGGTAGCGGTGGGCGTCGCCGTACCCGAAGAGGCGGCCCTGGAGCATCTTGTCCGGGGAAGGACCGATGCCCGGCACGAAGTGGGCGGGGCTGAAGACGGACTGCTCGACCTCGGCGAAGATGTTCTCCGGGTTGCGGTTGAGCTCCAGCTTGCCGAACTCGATCAGCGGGTAGTCCGCGTGCGGCCAGACCTTGGTCAGATCGAACGGGTTGAAGCGGTACGTGGCCGCCTCGGCCGCCGGCATCACCTGGACGTAGACGGTCCAGGACGGGAAGTCGCCGCGCTCGATGGCCTCGCGCAGGTCCCGCTGGTGGGAGTCGGGGTCCTTGCCCGCGAGGACCTCGGCCTCCTCGGCGGTCAGGTTCTTGATGCCCTGGTCCGTCTTGAAGTGGTACTTGACCCAGAAGACCTCGCCGGCCTCGTTGTTCCACTGGAACGTGTGCGAGCCGAACCCGTCCATGTGGCGGTACGACGCCGGGATGCCGCGGTCACCGAACA
The DNA here is from genome assembly GCF_044540255.1 of Streptomyces sp. NPDC086080. Taxonomy (NCBI): domain Bacteria; kingdom Bacillati; phylum Actinomycetota; class Actinomycetes; order Kitasatosporales; family Streptomycetaceae; genus Streptomyces; species Streptomyces sp. NPDC086080. The sequence goes on along the minus strand of NZ_JBITRU010000002.1, from coordinate 337,823 downwards.
GCCAGGTCACCTGATGGGTGGACTCGGGCGACAGGCCCCAGAAGTCGAAGACGTTGTCCGCCTCCTGCGAACCCGTGTACGGGTCGCGCTTCTGGGTGTGGATGAAGTCGGGGAACTTGATGGCGTCCCGGATGAAGAACACCGGGGTGTTGTTGCCGACGAGGTCGTAGTTGCCCTCCTCGGTGTAGAACTTCAGCGCGAAACCGCGCGGGTCACGCACGGCGTCCGGGGCACCCAGGTTGCCGGCCACCGTCGAGAAGCGCAGGAAGGTCTCCGTCTCCTTGCCGACCTCGGAGAGGAACTTGGCCCGCGTGTACTGCGTGACATCGGCGGTCACCGTGAACGTCCCGTAGGCGCCGGCGCCGCGGGCGTGCACCACACGCTCCGGGATGCGCTCACGGTTGAAGTGGGCCAGCTTCTCCAGGAGCAGCTGGTCCTGGACGAGGACCGGGCCACCGACGCCCGCGGTCTCGCTGTTCTGGTTGTCGGCTACCGGGGCACCGGCCTCCGTAGTAAGCGGTCCCTGCGTCACGTACGCCTCCTGCGTCATTTAATGACCAACCTGTCCCTTGGCTAAAACCGATCTCGATCCTACAATGGACAATGTCTAAGTCAAGTGAGGCTCCAAAGTCACACCCATTCGGGACGCCGTCCCCCTGCTGTTAGGCTGGTGCCTATGAGTGACCTTCTGGAACGGCTCCGTGGACGTGGATGGCGGATGACCGCGCAGCGCCGTGTCGTGGCCGAGGTCCTCGACGGCGAACACGTCCACCTGACGGCCGACGAGGTGCACTCCAGGGCCGTCGCCAAGCTGCCCGAGATCTCCCGGGCGACCGTCTACAACACCCTGGGCGAACTGGTCTCGCTCGGTGAGGTGCTGGAGGTCGCCACGGACAAGCGGGCCAAGCGCTACGACCCCAACGCCCACCGCCCGCACCATCACCTGGTGTGCGCACAGTGCGGGGCGATCCGCGACGTCCACCCGACGGGCAACCCGCTGGCCGACCTCCCCACCACGGAGCGTTTCGGTTTCACGGTGTCCGACGTGGAAGTGACCTACCGCGGCATCTGCCCGAACTGCGCGTCGGCGTAGGCGCGGGTCCCCGGACGAAGCCCGGACGAAGAGAAAGCCCCGGCACTGACCAGTGCCGGGGCTTTTCCACGACCGAGGGCCGGGACCCTTTCGGATCCCGGCCCTCGGCCTTCAGTAGCGGGGACAGGATTTGAACCTGCGACCTCTGGGTTATGAGCCCAGCGAGCTACCGAGCTGCTCCACCCCGCGGCGATGAGTTGAACACTACGTCAAGAGTCAGAGCAGAAGCAAATCCCCCTCCCGCCCAGCCACGACCACTCACCCCACCCAGCCACAGCCACTCGCCCACCCAGCCGCGGGCAGTCGCCCCACCCAGCCACGGCCACTCGCCCGCCCAGTCGCGGGCAGTCGCCCCACCCAGCCACGGCCACTCGCCCGCCCAGTCGCGGGCAGTCGTGCCGCAGGGCGGCACGGGTGGGCGCGACGGCACCCCGCAACGCCGGGCCACGAAACCCACCCCCGCCCAGCTCCCGCACCCCGCACCCCGCACCCCGCACCACCGTCACACCGCCCAGCACAGCGTCATGCCGCCCAACGCAGCGTCACGCCGACAGCTCCTCCCGCAACGCGTCCCGCAACCGCGTAGCCCGCTCGGCAACCGCCGGAGGCCCCAGCGCCGTCGCCCGGTCCGCCCACTTCTGCCCCTCCGCCAGCTCCCCCCGCCGCGCACAGACCAGCGCGAGCCGCAACGCCGCACGCCCGTGCCCCGCGTCCGCCGCACGCGTCCACCACACCGCCGCCTCGGGCTCGCTTCCCTCCCGCGCCAGCAGCAGCCCCAGATTGAAGGCCCCGTTCCGCGACCCCGCCTCCGCGGCCTCCCGGTACCACCGCGCCGCCTCGACCACGTCCCCGCGGGCCGCGGCGAGCATGCCGACCCGTACCTGCGCCCGCCGGTGCCCCTGGGTGGCCGCCCGCTCGTACCATTCCTCGCACTCGCTGCGCCGGTGCACCGGCTCCCCCAGCTCGTGCGCCGGCTCCGGCGGCCTGCGCGCGTCCAGCACCGTCGCCAGCCGGTACGCGGCCTCCGCGCTCCCCCCGCCCGCCGCGCACCGCAGGAACCGCTCCGCCTCGCCCTCCTCGCCGTCCCGCAGTCGCGCCATGCCGACCTGGAGCGCCGCCTCCGTGTGCCCGGCGGCCGCCGCCCGCTCGTACCAGCGCAGCGCCGCCTGCTCCTCACCCCGGCCTGCGTGCAGGATGCCCAGGTTGAAGGCGGCGTCCACGCTGCCGGCCTCCGCGGCCTTGGAGAACCACGGCTCCGCACCGGTCTCGTCCCCGGCCCGCAGCAGCAGGATCGCCAGCGCGTTCGCCGCCTCGCGGTGACCGGCGTAGGCGGCCCGGCGGTACCACTGCTCGGCCGGACCCGTGCGGCCCTGGTCGGCGCAGAGCAGCCCGAGGTTGTAGGCGCCGTTGATGTCGCCGGCGTCCATCGCGGCCCGGTACCAGCGCTCGGCGGTCTGTGTCTCACCCCGCTCGGCGTGCAGCGCGCCCAGCGCGTTGGCGGCGTTGCCGTCGCCGTCCTGCGCGGCCCGCAGCCACCACACGGCGGCGTTCTCGGTGTCCCCGGCGTCGCGCAGCAGGAAGCCGAGCGCGCAGGCGGCCCGGGCCTCACCGTCCTTGGCGGAGGTCAGATACCAGCGGCCGGCCTCCTTGAGTTCGCCACGCTTCTCCAGGATCGCCCCCAGGTGCAGCGCGGCCCGGCGGTGTCCGCGCGCGGCGGCCTGGCGGTACCACTGCTCGGCCTCCTCGGCCGGCGCCGCCCCGTCCTCGTCGGAGTCCCGCGCGGCCCTGCGGTCCAGCGCGCGGGCCAGCCGGTACGCCCCTTCCCGGTGCCCACGCTCGGCCGCGGCCCGGAGCCAGCGCTCGGCCCGGTCCGTGTCCCCGCGATGTTCCAGCAGGTCGGCCAGGGCGTAGGCGCCGAGTGCATGGCCCTGCTCGGCGGACTGGCGCAGCCAGTACTCGGCGGCGGGCTCGTCACCCCGCTCCCGGTGGTGGCGACCGAGCGCGTGCGCCGCCGCGGTGGAGCCGGCGACTGCGGCGATCCGCCACCATCCGGCGGCCTCGTCGGGGTAGCCCCGCTGGTGCAGCAGGACGCCGAGGTTGTTGGCGGCGGCGCGGTCGCCCGCCGCGGTGGCGGCACGCAGATGGGGTTCGGCTCCGTCGAGATCACCACGGCGCAGCAGCATGGCGCCGAGGACACTCATCGCCTCGACGTCGCCGGCCTCGGCGGCGAGCCGCCGGCGCAGCTCTTCCGCCGCCTCGTCGGCGGCCTCGCCGTCGTGAGACTCCTCCCGAGGGGAGGACTGCACAAAACGCCCTGTCTCGAACAGAGTTGCCCTGTCCCCCATACCATCCATCGTCGCACCACCTGCAACCTGGGTACACCTGGTATACCGCAGTCAGTGAGGTCACTACAGCGTTTTGTCGACATGCCCACAGAGAGACAAGTCAAACACAGATCACCCAACTCCCATCGGCGGCACGGCCGTCGCGCGCCCAGGTACATGCGTTCGCACATCACAAAGGCCCGGACTCCTTGAGGAGTCCGGGCCTTTGCTGTCGCCAACCGCGCGACTTCAGTAGCGGGGACAGGATTTGAACCTGCGACCTCTGGGTTATGAGCCCAGCGAGCTACCGAGCTGCTCCACCCCGCGCCGTTGTGCTGCAACCGTAGCACGGCGCGGGTGGGGCCTTTGACCAGTCCGCTCGCTAACTGGTCGGACTGGCGTCGGGACGCGGTGTGCTCTGCCCGCCTCCGGTGCCGCCACCCCCTTCGGCCGACTGGGCCTCCTCGGCCTTGCGGAGCGCCTCCTCCAGGTCCTTCTGCGCCTGGCCGTAGGCCTCCCAGTCATTCTTCTTCAGGGCTTCCTGGCCGGCGTCGAAGGCCTTCTGGGCGTCGTTCAGAGCCTCCTGGACCGTGGGGTTCCCGGACGTGGGCGGTGGCGGGGTGCCCTCGTCCTCGCCTGTCCCCTCGTCCTCGCCCGGTGGTGGCTCGACGGGTGTGCCCTCGCCGCCGAAGACCTTGTCCAGAGCCTGCTCGAGGGTGTCCTCGAACGCGGTCTGGCCGCCGTAGGTCACCAGCACCTTGCGCAGCAGCGGGTACTTCAGTCCGCCACCGCGCACGTAGACCGGCTCCACGTAGAGCAGTCCTCCGTCGAGCGGCACGGTCAGGAGGTTTCCGTACTCGACCTCCGAGTCGCCGCCTCTCAGCAGCCTGATCGTCTCGGCGATGTCCTGCTGGGAGTTGAACTGGCTCTGGACCTGTTTCGGTCCGGAGACCGTCGTACTGGTCGGCAGCTTCAGAACTCTGATCTTCCCGTAGTCCTCGGTGCCGGGGTCGGCGTTCACCGCCACGAAGGCACTGAGGTTGTCACGTCCGTTCGGAGTGAGGGTCGTGGTGAGCGAGAAGACCTGTTCCTGCTGGTCCGGCATCTTCATGCTCAGGTAGTACGGAGGCACCGCGTCGCCCGTCTTGTTCGTCGGGTCGTCCGGGACCTGCCACACCTCGCTGCCGCTCAGGAACGTGTTGGCGTCCTTGACGTGGTAGCGGGTCAGCAGTTCGCGCTGCACCTTGAACAGGTCCTGCGGGTAGCGCAGATGGGCCATCAGGTCCCCGGAGATCTCGCTCCTCGGCTCCACCGTGTCCGGGAACGCCTTCATCCACGTCTTGAGGACGGGGTCCTGGGTGTCCCACTGGTAGAGCTTGACGTCGCCGCTGTACGCGTCGACGGTCGCCTTCACCGAGTTGCGGATGTAGTTGACCTGGTTCTGCTGAGCCACCACCGCACGCTGGTCGTTGGTCGCCGTCAGCGAGTCGGCCGTGGTGTCACCGAGGGTCGTCCGCGACGCGTACGGATAGCCGTTGGTCGTCGTGTAGGCGTCGACGATCCACTGGATCCGGCCGTCGACGACCGCCGGGTAGGCGTCGCCGTCGATGGTCAGCCAGGGGGCGATCGCCTCGACGCGCTCCTTGGGCGTGCGGTTGTACAGGATGCGCGAGCCCTCGCCGATGGCTCCCGAGTACAGGATCTGCGGCTCGCTGAACGCGACCGCGTAGGCGGCCCGGTTGACCGGACTGGCGAGGTTCACCCCGCTGTCGCCCTGGTAGCTGTACGTCTTCTCGCCGCTGTCGTCGGAGTAGTCGATCTCCTTTTGGGGACCGCCGACGATGGAGTACGTCGTCGTCCGCTCTCCGTAGTAGACGCGCTGCTCGTACGAGCCCAGCTCGCCCTGCGACGGCAGGTCGGACTCGGTGAACGCCGGACGGCCGCCCGAGTCGGCGGTGGTGCCCTCAGCGGCGACGACGCCGTATCCGTGGGTGTAGCGGAAGTGGTCGTTGATCCAGTTCCGCTTCGGGATGCCGTCGTAGTTCAGCTCGCGCAGACCGATGACCGTGTCCTGCTCCTTGCCGTCGATCAGGTACCGGTCGACGTCGAGGTTGGTCGGGAACGCGTAGTAGTTCCTGATCTGCTGGAGTTGCTGGAACGTCGGCGAGACGATGTTCGGATCCATGATCCGGATGCTCGCCGCGCCTGCGACGTCGTCCCGCAGCTTGGTCGCGTCGCCGGTCTGGGCCGTGCCCGGGTACTCCGTGACCTGCGAGTCGTTGATCCCGTAGGCCTCGCGCGTGGCCTTGAGGTTCTTCTCGACGTACGGCGCTTCCTTGGCCTGCTCGTTCGGCTGGACCTGGAACTTCTGCACGATCGCCGGGTACAGGCCGCCGATGAGGATCGCCGACAGCACCATCAGACCGAAGCCGATCACGGGCAGCTGCCAGGTGCGCCGCCACAGGGTGGCGAAGAACAGCAGCGCGCAGATCACGGCGATGCAGAACAGGATCGTCTTGGCGGGCAGATAGGCGTTCGCGTCGACGTACCTCAGGCCCGTCCAGCTGTCGGTCGCCTTGAAGTCGCTGGACTTCACCGCCAGGCCGTACCGGTCGAGCCAGTACGCGACCGCCTTCAGGGCGACGAAGAGGCCGATGAGCACCGACAGGTGCCCGGTGGCCGCGGCCGTGGCGCGCGCGCCCGGGCTGGTGATCCGCAGCCCGCCGTACAGGTAGTGGGTGAGCGCGGCGGCGATCAGCGACAGGATCGCGGCGGCGAAACCGAAGCCGAGCAGGAACCGGTACCAGGGCAGGTCGAAGGCGTAGAAGGAGACATCGAGCTGGAACTGCGGGTCCTTCTCGCCGAACGGCACGCCGTTGACCCACATCAGCCAGGTCCGCCACTGGCTCGACGCCGAGGCGCCGGCGATCAGACCGACCAGCGCGGTGATGCCGAGCAGCAGCCACTTCTTGTACGGGGCGATGCCCATCCGGTACCGGTCGAGGTTCTGCTGCTCCATCGACATGGCGCTGAGCGGCGGCCGCATGCGGTGTGCCAGCCAGATGTTGAAACCGACCGCGAGGGCCATCAGCAGACCGAAGACGAAGAACAGCCCGATCTTGGTCGACAGGGTCGTCGTGAAGACGGACGAGTAGTTGACCGAGCGGTACCACAGCCAGTCGGTCCAGAAGCCCGCGAACATGGTGAACACCATGCCGAGGACGGCCAGGACGCCCAGTGTCATCAGAAGGGTCCGGGCCCGCCGGGACGGGCGGCCGACTCTGATCCGTGGCCCCGTCGGGCCTCCGCCGCGGTCCGGCATCTGGAAAGCCAAGGTAGGCACCTCGAAGTTCGCTGTCGATTCGTCAGGCCCGCGTCTTCACGGACCGTGTGTGGGCCCCCGTGACGCGGGCCCACACCTATGCAACTTACTCACCCTTTACTCGGTTCCCGATTCCGGGCGGCAACGAGAGAAGATTGTGACCATGTCCAACACACCCATGGCCGCGAACCCGCTCACCCGGGCCGTGCTCGAGATCGACGAGTACGCCTCCGGACTCGGCTGGGACCAGCCCGCCCGACTGTTCGCCCTCGTAGACACCGCCCGGCTGCGGGCCGAGCAGCCCTCACTCGCGGGCCGGCTCGGTCCGGACGCAGGGCAGGAGACGACCGCCTTCACCCCGATCGAGCAGGACAGCATTCCCACGGGCAAGCCGCTGGACGAGTTCCTGGGCACCATCGCCTGGCCCGACGCGGTGGCGGGCTGCGCCCTGACCGTGGAGCGGCTGATGCTGCCACCGTCTGTGGAGGCGCAGGTCCCGCAGGATCTGGACGAGGCCGCGCTGACCAAGTGGGTGGCGGAGCATCCGGAGCGCCAGGAGGTCCGTATGACGGTCGCGGTGCTGCGCGACGGCTCCCGCGAGTCCGCGCTGCGGCTGCGCGAGAAGGACTCCCCGACGTCGGTCCTCACCGGTTCCGACCTGGTACCGGGGCTGGCGGAGGCCTTGACGGCGACGTTCGCGGAGTAGCCCTTCCGGTCAGGACACCGTGCACCGCGGCAGGTCGGCGGTGTCGCCCGAGCGGATGTCCGCCAGCGCGCCCAGGGCGTCGTCGATGGTCTTCACCTTCACCAGGGTGAGGCCCTCGGGGGTGTCCTTGGCGGCGGCCGCGCAGTTGTCGGCGGGCGTGAGGAAGTACTCGGCGCCCTTGCCGCGCGCGCCGACCGTCTTCATCTCGATCCCGCCGATCGGTCCGACCTCGCCGTTGTCGTCGATCGTGCCGGTCCCGGCGACGAAGGTGCCGCCGGTCAGGCTGCCCGGGGTGAGCTTGTCGTAGATGCCGAGGGCGAACATCAGGCCGGCGCTCGGTCCGCCCACGTCGGCGAGCTTGATGTCGATGTCGAACGGGAAGGTGTGATCGGTCCCGGCGGAGATCCCGACGACGGCGCGCTTCTCGCCGGCGTCGTCGGAGCTCGTGGTGGTGATCGTGACCTTCTCGGTCTTCGCCGGCGTCCGCTTCTCCTTCTCGGCGGCGGCCTGCTCCGTGGCGGGCACGATCGTGAAGACGACGTCCTCGCCGGGCTTGTGCTCGGTCACCAGTTCGGCGACGTCGGCCGGCTCCTTCACCGCCTTGCCGTCGACAGCCCTGATCACGTCGCCCGCGTGCAGCTTGCCCTCGGACGGAGCCCCCTTGACGACCGTGGAGACGATGACCCAGGACTTCACCGGCACGTCCAGCTCCTTCAGGGCCGCGACCTTGGCGCTCTCCTGGGACTGGCTGAACTCCTCGGCGTTCTCCTGGGTGGACTGCTCCTCCGTCTTGCCGTCGGGGTAGAGGGTCTCGTGCGGCACGACCTTGTTGTCGTGCGCGAGCCAGCCGTAGACGGCCTCCACGAGGTTCATCCGGTAATCGGCACCCGTGACCCGCACCGTGGTCATGTTGAGGTGTCCGTCCGCCGGGTAGGTTGTGCGGCCGGAGATCTGCAGCACCGGCTCGCCGTCGTGCTCGCCCAGCGTGTTCACCGTCGGCCCCGGCGACATCTCCGAGTACGGCACGGGGATGAAGACTCCCGCGCACAGGAGCGCGATCAGCATCAGGGTGGAGGCGAGCATCGTCGCGGTGCGGCGTGGCATGCCTCGACAGTACGGGACAGGCCTGTCGGGGCACCGTCAGGGCCGCCCGGACGAGCGGCCCCGATCGCGTCGTGCTCCGTGACCCGCGGACTCGGCGCCCTCAACGGTCCGAGCGCGGCTTCTCCATGGCCTCCCGGAACCGGGCGTAACCGATGAGTTCGGGGCCGTCGCCCCGTACCTTGCGGGTCCTGTTGGCCCAACTGCCCCAGAGCCCCGCTCCGATCGCGGCCACGAGCGGAATCAGCAACCAGGCAAGCGCCGCCATGCCGACCTCCCAACCCCATGAGCGTCCGCAACTGTGATCAGCAGATTAACCATCCGCAGTGACAACGCTCACCTCGGGGGTACCGTTCCGCAACCCGGATCCGGCCTGCTGCGCTACGCGCCGACCCGCCCTCCCGTCACCCCCGAACGACAGCGCTACGCGCCGACCCGCCCTCCCGTCGCCCGACCACCACCCCTCCAACGACGGCGCTACGCGCCGACCCATTCCTCGGTTCCGTCGGAGAACCTCTGGTGCTTCCAGATGGGTACCTCGTGCTTGAGGTCGTCGATCAGCTTCCGGCAGGCCTCGAAGGCCTCCCCCCGGTGCGGACACGACACGCCGACGACCACGGCGAGGTCGCCGATCTGGAGATCCCCCACGCGGTGGACCGCGGCGAGCGCCCGTACCGGGTATTCGGCGGCGACCTTCTCGGCGATCCGACGCATCTCGTCCTCGGCGCTCGGGTGACACGAATAGCCCAGTCCGTCGACGTCGGTACCGGCGTCGTGATTGCGCACGGTTCCCACGAACAGCGCCGTCCCGCCGGCCGCGTCGTCCCCCACCGCCCGGAGGACCTCGTCCACCGACAGCGGCGTGTCGCGAATCGCCATCAGCCTGATCGGTTCCTGTGCGGCCTGCTCACCCGGGTGATCGTGCGTGGATGCCATGTCCCCATCGTGCCCCACCATCGCGACATCGCGGAACAGAGCCGCCGCCCGGTACGCGCTTGGTGGCTCCAGAGCCTCCCCGCGGGAGACACGGGACACGCCCGGCCCGTGGGTCAGATCCGCCGCCGCGCCTTCCTGGCCCGCCGCACCACCGCCGCCGCACCCAGCAGAGCCACCGTCGCACCCGCCGCGCCCGCCGCCGTCGCGTCCTTGCGGCCGAGCCGCCGTCCGGCGACCGTGTGCCTGCCGGACACCTCCTCCAGCAGCTCCGCGAGCACCTCCTCGTTGGTGTGCGCGGGCCGCCATCCGGCGTCGTGCAGCCGGCTCCCGCTGACCACCCAGGGGTACATCGTGTAGGCCAGGTCCCCGGCCGGGGACGGGGTGAGCCCGATCCGGTGCAGCCGGGCCGCCGCGCCGAGCGCGACCGCCGACGGCAGCTCCATCCGGCGGATCCCGCTGAGCTCCTCGACCTCCTCCTGCTCCAGCCAGCCGTCGCAGCCGACGGCCAGTTCGCCGTCGACCTTCTCCAGCACGGCGTACTCCAGGGCACTGCACAGGTCGTCGACGTGGCAGAACTGCCACGCGGGCCGCGATCCGGCCACCACGAGCAGCCGGGGTGACTCGAAATACCTGGTCAGAGCGGTGTCGGTGTTGCCCACCAGGACGGCGGGGCGTACGACGGTGACATTGAGGCCGGGGTGCGCGCGCGGTCCCCGGCGGGCCAGCCGCTCGATCTCCAGAAGATCACCGACGCCCGTGGCCTCCGCCGTGGCGCGCAGTTCCGCGTCCTCGGACAGCGGCAGCTCGTTGTCCGGCAGCGCCCCGTAGACCATCGTCGAGGTGCACAGCACCACCCGGTGCACCCCGGCGGCCGCCGCGGCCGTCAGCACGGTCTGGGTGCCCCGGACGTTGTAGGCGGTCCGTGCGGCGGCGTCGGTCTCCAGATCGAGGTCGAGTGCCAGATGGACCACCACGTCGGCGCCGCGCAGCTTGTCCGCGATGGCCGGATCCCGTACGTCCAGGATGTGCCAGAGCGCCTCGTCGCATGCGCCGCGCCGCTCGTCGATGCCGATGACCTGCTTGATCTCCTCGGATGCGGCGAGCCGCGCGGTGAGCAGCGCGCCGACGCCGGACGCGGCTCCGGTGACCGCGACGACGGGGCCTCGGGGCACGGGCGCCCTTCCGGCGCGCGGCGCCTCCGCCGAGGGTCGGTGGTCGGGTGACGGGTCGGTCGACTCGTTTCGCGCTGCGCGAACCTGTGGATCTGGGGAACTCACCGGGCGTCTCCAGCGGTTGTCTTCAGTACGGGCGCAAGCGACGCGTACGTACCAGGTGGCATCCATCCTGCCGCAGGCGTTCTGTCGGCGAAGCACCGAGGCCCGATCCGCTTCAGGTGTCTACGCTGGGTGGTGTTGTCGGGCAGCCGTGCCGCCGGAAAGAACCGGTGGCCCTACCAGCCGAGGAAACCCGTGAGTGACACCCCATTCGGATTCGGCCTTCCGCCGGAGGAGCCGGACGACGGCGACGAGGGCAAGAAGAAGGACCCGCAGAGCGGCGGTGGTCAGGGCCCGGCCGGGCCGTTCGGTTTCGGTGTGCCCGGAGCCGGAGGCTTTGGCGGTCCGGGCGCGGACAATCCGTTCGCCGCGATGTTCGGGTCGCTCAACCCCAACGACCTGGGCGCCGCGTTCCAGCAGCTCGGCCAGATGCTCTCCTACGAGGGCGGTCCGGTGAACTGGGACATGGCCAAGCAGATCGCCCGGCAGACGGTCTCCCAGGGGACCGCGGAGGGCTCGAAGGACGCGAGTGTCGGCCCCGCGGACCGCAAGGCGGTCGAGGACGCCGTCCGTCTGGCCGACCTGTGGCTGGACGACGCCACCTCACTGCCGTCGGGCGCCAACTCCGCCGTTGCCTGGAGCCGCGCGGAGTGGGTCGAGGCCACCCTGCCGGCCTGGCGGGAGCTGGTCGACCCGGTCGCCGAGCGCGTCGGGAACGCGATGGGCGACGTCCTGCCGGAGGAGATGCAGGCCATGGCCGGCCCGCTGATCGGCATGATGCGCTCCATGGGCGGCGCCATGTTCGGCACGCAGATCGGGCAGGCCGTCGGCGTGCTCGCCGGCGAGGTCGTCGGTTCGTCCGACATCGGCCTGCCGCTGGGGCTCGCCCGCCGCGCCGCGCTGCTGCCGCTGAACATCGAGACCTTCGGCAAGGACCTGGGTGTCCCCCAGGAGGAGGTGCGGTTGTATCTCGCCCTGCGCGAGGCCGCCCACCAGCGTCTGTTCGCGCATGTTCCCTGGCTGCGTTCGCATCTTTTCGGCGCGGTCGACGGCTATGCGCGCGGGATCAAGGTCGACACCGGCAAGCTGGAGGACGTCGTCGGCCAGTTCGACCCGCAGAATCCCGAGCAGCTGCAGGAGGCCCTTCAGCAGGGCATGTTCCAGCCGGAGGACACGCCGGAGCAGAAGGCCGCCCTGGCCCGCCTGGAGACGGCGCTGGCGCTCGTCGAGGGCTGGGTCGACGCGGTGGTCCACGCCGCCGCCAAACCCAGGCTGTCGTCGGCCGACGCACTGCGCGAGACGCTGCGCCGCCGCCGTGCCTCGGGTGGTCCCGCCGAGCAGACGTTCGCCACGCTCATCGGTCTCGAGCTGCGTCCGCGTCGGCTGCGCGACGCCTCACGTCTGTGGGCCTCGCTCACCGACGCGCGCGGAGTCGACGGCAGGGACGCCCTGTGGGCGCACCCGGACATGCTGCCGACGGCCACCGACCTCGACGATCCGGACGGTTTCGTCCACCGCGAGCAGATCGACTTCTCCGAGCTGGACAAGATGCTCGGCGAGGCCGCCGACCAGCCCGGCCTCAGGAAGAAGGACGAGGAGGGCCCCGGCGAGGGCGGGAACAAGGGCGACGACACCGAGTGAGCCTGTACGACGACGCCGTCCTCGTGCTCAAGGGGTACGAGGACCAGGCGGAGCTGCGTCAGTCCTATCTCGACCACCTCGCCGCGCATCCCGACGGCATGTGGAAGTCCTGTCACGCGGGTCACGTCACCGCGAGCGCTCTGGTGATCGACCCCGAGCGCGGCCGGATCCTGCTCACTCTGCACAAGAAGCTGCGGATGTGGCTCCAGATGGGCGGCCACTGCGAGCCGGGGGACGTCTCGCTCGCGGCGGCGGCCCTGCGCGAGGCGACGGAGGAGTCCGGCATCCCGGACCTGACGCTGCTGGGCGGCGGGCCCGTGCGGCTGGACCGGCATCCGATCCCGCCGCCCTGCCACTGGCACTTCGACGTCCAGTACGCGGCGGTGGCCGGGCCGGACGCGGCACATGCGATCAGCGACGAGTCCCTCGACCTCCGCTGGTTCTCCTACGACGAGATCGCGGACGTGGCCGACGCGTCGGTCCTCCGTCTGGCCGAGGCGACCCGGGCGAGACTGGGCGTCTGACGTACGGGCGGGGAGCGACGTCTGCCCGGGGGCGACACATGGGTAAGGGGCGAGCACCCTTGGTGGTCGCCCCTTACCGGTTGTCTCCGCGCGGGTCAGCTCCAGGCGTTGCCCTGGTTCTGCCCGCGGACACCCTGCTGCCCCATGCCGTACTGCGCGGCGAGTCCCGAGCCGATCTGGGCGTTCTGCGGCGGCAGCAGCTCGCTGGGCTGGACGAGCGCGAAGCCGCTGCCCATGAAGCTGAGCTCCCAGCCCTCCCCGGTACTGCCCCGGCGCCGCCACACCCCCGAGGAGTGGGTCTGGGCCTGCATCTGCACACGCAGCGAGGTGGACCAGGCGACGATGGCGTCGGCGTCGCAGTTGACGTACTTGTCCGGCGTGACCTGCATCAGCAGCGGCATGCCGGAGGTCATCAGGGCGACCTTGCCGTTGCCGGTGATGTTGAGCTGGTACTTCCCGGAGCCGGAGATGCCGTACAGGCTGTCGACGGCGATGACCTCGTGATGCAGCGAGGAGTCCATCGCGAGCACATAACTGCTGTCGACCGTCAGCCCGTCGTGGTCCACGTCCATGATGTGAATACGCTGGGCGAGGTTGGCGAGGTAGACCGTGCCCTGCCCGTGGCAGCGCATCAGATCGAGACCCTCACCGGTGCGCGCACGCGCGCGTGACGCGCTGTTGCTCTGGTACTCGGCGTCGAACTCCATGAGCCCTTGGTAGGCGACCATGCTGCCCTTGCGGGCGAGAATGTCGTCGTGGCCTCCCAGGGCGACGCGGAGCATCTGCTGGTTCTGCAGACTCCAGCGCTCCTGGCTCTGCTGGTCGTTGAAGGCGAAAAGCGGGCTTTGCATGATGTGGTTGCTCCCCCTCAGCCCCGGACCCGGAGACGGTCGGTGCTGTCCTCACTGGGCTGGACGACGACGATGCCCTGTCCGGAGAAGGCCATCTGGTAGGCCTCGCCGCTGCCGCGGCCGATCAGCGACTGGGCGCGGAAACTGCGCTTGCCCTTCACCTTGAGGTTCGGGGACCAGGCGACCAGGGCGTCCGGGTCGACGTACGTCTCGTCGTCACCACCACCGCAGTCGACGACGATCGGCTTCCCTCGCGAGGTCAGCGCGACCCAGCCCTGTCCGGAGATCTTGGTGTTCCACAGGCCCTGTCCGGCGAACTTCGCCAGGCCCTTGACCCGCTCCACGCCCCAGGTGAGGTGGGCGTCGAAGGCGAGCAGATTGGTGGCGTTGACGGAGATGCCGTCGCCGTTGAGGTTGATCACCACGACGTTGGCGCCGTAGTCGGCGAGGTACAGCAGACCGTCGCCGGAGCACTTCATCAGGGGCGCGCCCTCGCCGGTCAGCCAGTCCTTGGCGATCTGGCGGACGGCCGGGGGGTTGGGCTCGTACTGGACGAATCCTTCGTAGGCGACCATCGATCCCACGCGCGCGAGAAGGTCGTTCCCGGTCTGCATGGCGACCTTCAGCATGTGGTTGCCGTGGTTCTCCATGCGGGCGGTGACGGGGGCGGGGGCAAAGCCCGCGAGTAGCTGGTTCATGACGGGCTCCCCTTAGATCTCGTACGGCTGGACGACGATGAAGTTGCCGGGTGCGCCCCGGAACTGGAGGTTGACGCTCTCCCCGGTGTCGCCCGGGTAGGAGTTGCGCCGCATCCGCACCTGGCTGGAGACGACCACCTGGGCAGCCGCCGACCAGGCGACCACGGCGTTGCAGTCGGCGAAGGTGGTGGGCGTGACCGGCAGCACCACGGGCGTGCCGTGGGTCTTCACGACGATCGTGCCGGTGCCCTGGAACTGCATCGTGAACAGCGCGCCACCGGGGATGCCGTGGCCCTCGATGCGGCGGACCTCGTACTGAAGGGTCTCGTCGAAAGCGAGGACGTTCTCGGCGGAGACGCACACGGCGTCTCCCTGGAGCTCGATCGGGTGCAGCATCGTGGAGTCCTCGGCGAAGAACACCTGGCCCTGGCCGGTGCAGCGCATCAGCTGCATCTCCTGGCCGGTGGCGTTGCCCACGATGCGGCCGGAGAAGCCGGCGCCCTTGTAGCTGAAGTCGACCTTGCCCTGGTAGAGCACCATGCTGCCCTGCCGGGCCAGCACGGGCTGTCCCCCGATGCCGAGGTCGGCGCGGACGAGCTTCTTGTTCTGCTGGGTCCAGCGCTGCCCGGTGGGCGTCTCCTTGAACTGCTGGAGCGCGCCGAGGACTCCGGGGCTCTGCGGTGCGCCCTGGGGCGCGCCGTGCGGAGCGCCGTACGGGGCCTGCTGGTGGGGCACCGGTCCGGGCGGGGTCTGCTGCCCGTAGCCCGGAGGAGGTGTGGGCCCGCCGTATCCGGGCGGCGGGGCGGGTGCCTGCGGTGCCTGCGGCTGGCCGTAGCCCGGGGGCGGCGGTGCGGTCTGGCCGTACGGCGGCGGTTGCTGGCCGGGCGCACCGTAGGGTGCGGGCGCCGGAGCGGGGGGCGGTACCGGGGAGCCGGCGGGCGGGGTGTTCAGGGGCGCGACGATGGTCGGCGCGGAGTGCACCGGCGGCGCGGGAGGCGGCGGCGGGGTGGCGCCCGGAGGCGGCGCGAAGCCCTGTGTCGCAGGTTGAGGGGCGGGGGCCGGGGCGGGGGCCGGGGCCGGGGCCGGGGCGGGCGCGACGCCGCCGCCGGGGACGCCGAACGCGGGCGGCGCGGCGGACTGGGCGGGCGGCGCGAAGCCGGGCGTCGCCCCGCCGGCCCCCGGCTGCTGCTGCGGGACGGCCGGCTCCTCTTCGGCCACCTCACCGCCGAAGTTCTTCAGCAGCGCGTCGAGCCCGCCGTCGAAGCCCTGTCCGACGGCGGCGAACCGCCATACGTCCTTGAAGTAGAAGTCACCGAGCATCACGGCCCGCTCGGTGGAGAATTCCGAGCCGCTGAACGGATACCGGGCCACTTCCTCGCCACCCGCGACGATACGGATGTACCCGGGCCCCACCTGCGACATCTGCCCGGCGCCATCGAGCGTCGCCGTGAAGGACAGCTTCCTGATCTGCTGCGGGATCCGGTCCAGCGTCACACGGAAGGACTCCGTGTCACCCGCCTGGGCGCCCAGGAGCTGAATGGACTCCTCGGGGGACTTCGGCTGATTGAAGAAGACGAAGTAGCGGTCGTCCGACAGCCGCTCCTCGGCGTCGAGACCGAAGCAGCTGATGTCGAAGGTCAGCCCCGGGCCGGAGATCTGCACACCGATGTACAGATCCGTGCCCGCGGTGAGGTCACTGATCCTGGCCTTGTGGCCGCGTTGGAATTCCCTGGCCATACGTACGACCGTCCCCCATCCCGAATGTGAGTGCGTCGCGTCAGGCTAACGGCAAACACCGACAGCGGATGGAGTCGGTACAGACCCGGTACACAACGCGTGCACGGGCCTACGGTGCGCTCACCTCGGGCGGTGCTCACGCATCACGCGCCCCCGGAAGGTGCGGCAGCCGCTCGGCCGCGACCACGCCCTCGAGGTAGCCGCGGGCCCGCTCGGTCCTGGGATACGCCTCCAGCAGCCGCCAGAACCGGGGACCGTGGCCGGGCACCAGCAGATGCGCCAGCTCATGGCAGAGAACGTAGTCGACGACGTACTCGGGCATGCCCTGCAGCCGGTGGGACAGGCGGATGCTGCCCTCGGACGGGGTGCACGAGCCCCAGCGCGTGTTCTGGTTGGTCACCCAGCGTACGGAGGCGGGCCTGGCCCGCCCGTCGAAGTACTGGTCCGACAGCCGCCGGGCCCGCTCGGCGAGCTCCGTGTCGCCGAGCGTCCGCCGGCTCTCCTGGGCGGCCAGCTTGTCGAGCATGACGGTCACCCAGCGCTGCTCCTCCGCCTCGGACATCCGGGCGGGGATGAGCACGACGGTGCGATCGCCCTCGCGGTACGCGGAGACCGTTCTGCGCCGACGGGCGCTCCTGCGGACCTCGATCGCGCTCGCCCTCGAGCCGTTCGACGGCTGGCTCGTCGTGCTGTGCTGTGGCTTTCCGGTGCTGTGCAGTGGGTCGGCGGGCACGCCCCGACGTTACCCGCTGCACACGGGGAAGTCTTGACTCCGGGCCGGTTCCCTGTCGATCCCCTCACCGTGCGCCGGATTTGTGCGATGAATTCCGGTGTCTGTGGACAACTTTCGGCGGCCGCCGGCCCGTCCCGGCATGCTGGCGTGCGTGACCTGGACCACACACGGACTCGGCCACACAGGAACGATCCAGGACATACGGGGGCCTGACATGCATCCGATGGTCAAGCCCGCGCTCAGGCGCGGCTGGCGCGATCTCAACACCGTGCAGTTCGGGATGACCCCGGCGCACGCGCTGACGGTGGGTCCGGTGGACACGGCGACGGGCAGCTTCCTCGACCTGCTCGACGGCACCCGCGGTGTGGAGCTCCTGCGTGAGGAGGGACGGCGCATGGATCTGCCCGACGGTCATGTCGACCGGCTGGTGCGCCGGCTGTCGCGGGCCGGGCTCCTGGACGACTCCCGCGGCGGCGGACCGGCCGGCGGGGCGCTGCGCGGGAAACCGGAGATGCTCGAGCGGCTCCGCCCGGACCTGGCCTCCCTCGCCCTGACCACCTCCGAACCGGGCGATCCGCTCCGCCGGCTGGCGGCGCGTCGCAGCACCCGGGTGCAGGTGAGAGGCGCGGGCCGGGTGGGGGCGACCGTCGCGGCACTGCTGTCGGGGGCCGGGGTGGGCGAGGTGGAGGTGCGTGATGTCGGGCGGGTCGAGCCGTGGGACGTCACACCGGGCGGACTGCCCGCCGAGGCCGTCGGGGACCGCCGCGAGGAGGCGGCCCGCCGCGCGGTGCGCCGGGCCGCACCGGACCGGCCGCCGCGCCGGACCGCCCGGTCGCCGCTCGACGAGGACGACCCGGGGTTCTCCCTGGTGGTCCTCGCCCCGAGGGACGACGTCGCCGTGTACGCGCCCGACCCGTCGGCCGCCGAGACCCTCTTCTCCTCGGGCACCCCTCATCTCTACGCCGGCGTGGTGGAGGGAACCGGTGTGGCCGGCCCTCTGGTGCTGCCCGGCGAGACGAGCTGTGCGGGCTGTCTCCAGCAGGACCGAGTCGACCGGGACGCTGCCTGGCCCCGGCTGGTCGCCCAGTGGCGCTCCGGCCGGCAGCGCCGGGTCGGCGCCTGCGATCTGGCACTGGCCACGACCGTGGCGGGACTGGCGGCCGCGCACGCGCTGGCCTTCCTGGACGGCCGGGTCCCGTCCACGGCCGGCGCGCGCTGGGAGGTGTCCCTTCCCGGCCTCACCTGGCATGCTCGGCCGGTGTGGCCCCACCCCGGCTGTCCCTGCGGGGCGGCCGGGAAGGACCCGGAGGCCGAGCCGCGAGGAGACCCGGAAGAGGGTAAGGCAGAACACACCGGGAGCGAGGGGTCGCACGAGACAATGGCCGAGCAGGGGCCGTCGGACAAGTGGCGCCGTCAGGCGGACGCGAAGCGGCCGGCAGGTACTTGGAGGGCGCATGTCTGATCTTCCCCGGAAGGCGGTCACCCGGACCGCCAAGCTGGCCGCGCTCCCGCTCGGCTTCGCCGGGCGGGCGACGTGGGGGCTCGGCAAGCGGATCGTGGGTGAATCCGCGGAGCTTGTCGGCCGCGAACTGCAGCAGCGCACCGCCGAGCAACTGTTCAAGGTGCTCGGCGAGCTCAAGGGCGGCGCCATGAAGTTCGGCCAGGCTCTGTCGGTCTTCGAATCGGCCCTGCCCGAGGAGGTCGCCGGTCCCTATCGCGCGGCGCTGACCAAGCTCCAGGACGCAGCCCCGCCGATGCCGACCCGTACGGTTCACGCGGTGCTGGAGGAGCGGCTGGGCGAAGGCTGGCGGGAACTGTTCCTGGAGTTCGAGGACAAACCCTCCGCGGCGGCCTCGATCGGCCAGGTGCACCGGGGTGTGTGGCACGACGGCCGCGAGGTGGCGGTCAAGGTGCAGTACCCGGGAGCCGGCGAAGCCCTGCTGTCCGACCTGAACCAGCTGAGCCGATTCGCCCGTCTGCTCGGCCCGCTCATTCCCGGTATGGACGTCAAGCCACTGATCACGGAGCTCAGGGACCGTGTGTCGGAGGAACTGGACTACGGCCTCGAGGCTCAGGCCCAGCGGGCCCACGCCGAGGAGTTCGACGGCGATACCGATGTCGTCGTACCGGACGTGGTCCATCAGTGCGAGCAGGTCCTGGTCACCGAATGGATAAACGGCATCCCGCTGTCGGAGATCATCTCGGCCGGCTCCGAGGCACAACGCGACCGGGCCGGCCAACTCCTGGCCCGCTTCCTGTTCTCCGGACCCGCCCGCACCGGTCTGCTGCACGCCGACCCGCATCCGGGCAACTTCCGTCTGCTGCCGGGAGGTTCGGACAACGAGAACGAATGGCGCCTGGGTGTACTGGACTTCGGCACCGTCGACCGGCTCCCGGGCGGGCTGCCCTCACCCATCGGCGAGGCCCTGCGCATGACGCTGGACGGCGACGCGGAAGCGGTGTACGACATGCTCTGCGCGGAGGGCTTCGTCAAGGACTCGATAGAGCTGGACCCCGACGCCGTGCTCGACTACCTGCAGCCGATCATCGAGCCGGCCCGGGCCGACGAGTTCACCTTCACCCGCGGCTGGATGCGGAGTCAGGCGGCCCGGATCGCCGACCCCCGCTCCCCCGCCTCCCAGTTGGCCAAGCAGCTGAACCTTCCCCCCGCCTACCTTCTGATCCACCGGGTGACCCTGAGCACGATCGGCGTGCTCTGCCAGCTGGGGGCGACGGTGCGACTGCGGGACGAACTGGAGGAATGGCTGCCGACGTTCGCCCCGGAAGAGCCCGAGGTGGAGGAACCGGCCGCGGAGGCATGACCGGCCCGGCCGGCACAACGCACCGCGGGGGCCGGTCCGTTCACACGGACCGGCCCCCGCGGGAGCAACGGGCCTCCGCCTGGGGAGGCCACCGCTTCAGGTGGGATCGGTTACTGCATGACCGCCATGGCGAGCGCACGGCGGGCACGCCGGGAGGCGCGCTCGGCACGGCGCTGCATCCGGCGCGCGGTCACCAGGCGCAGGGCCTGGCGCTCCTGTTGCGCCTCCTGCAGTCGCTCGTGCATTCGTGCACGAGCCATGGCTTCTGGGATGAGTTGCATCTCTCGGGTCCTGTTCTGGCGCGAGTCGTTCGCACCACTGGTGGTGAAGTCTTCGGTCGCGGAGCCTGCGGGCTCGTGAGTGGACGGCATCATCGGGGCCTGCTTCTGCGGGTCGTGCGTGAGGGGGCGGTCGATCGTTCCCAGGGTGTTCATGCCGTGACCGGGTTCTTGCGCGGGCGGCCACGCGGCCGCTTCCGGGCGACGACCACTCCCTGGACGAACAGCTCGCCACCCCAGACGCCCCAGGGCTCGCGCCGCTCCTTGGCGCCGGCGAGGCAGGCCTCCATCAGCGGGCAGGTGCGGCAGAGGGACTTGGCGTACTCGACGTCCGCGGGCGACTCGGCGAAGAAGACCTCCGGGTCGTAGGAGCGGCACGGGACGGGCACGCCGAGGTTCTCGATGGCGTCGTCGAGCGCGGTGAGCGCGGTGAGCGGAGTCAAGGTCGGGTCCTCCGTGGAGCCGTACTTGGGGATCGTGTCGGAAGGCGGTACGGACGGGGCGTGCGCTTCGAGTTGCACGGTTCGTCTTCCTCGTCTGGTCGTTTCCGGCCCTGTTGGGCCGGGTGGCGGCGTGGTACCGGGTTCTCTTGCTGTCCCGAGGCGCTTCGCTCCGCCTCCCCGTTCAGGGAAAACAAAGGGGCCGCGGATCCCGGGTGGGGTTCCGCGGCCCTGAAGGCGCCGACCTGATCACATCAGGCTGGATCACTCCAGGGTTCAGGCCCACGGAAGGCCCACATCAGGTGGTGCTGCGTCATCTGCTTCCGGAATCCGGCACCGGCCGCCGCAAAGGCATAGGCCTGCGCCTGTGCCACTACCGCTTCCAGTGCCTTGGTCGGTCGCTCATCGCGCTCACGGACGGCAGGAGCCGCGGGAGCGAGAGAGGACACCAGGCGTGCGGCACGGATGCCGGACAGACCGGTGCCCTGGTTCGAGGCGCCGAGAATGCACAGGGAGACGGCCGAGCGATCGGTCAGTTTGACGCTGGTGTTGGTGCTGGTGTTGATGCTGATCACTGGACTCGCCTCCTCTCGGCGTCTTGGGGACCGGGTCGAACCGGTCCGCGGATATGTAAGTAGAGCACGGATTCGGGGCCCTGGAGAAGGCCGCCGTTCCCGTGCCTAAGAACCTATGGGGATTGCTGGGGCATGCGCAAACTATTTTCTCGACGAGTTCGTATCAGTCCGGATCACGCCCCCCGGCGATGTCACGGCCTGCGCAGATGGCCAGAACATCGGCTCCGTAGCGGCCCAGCTTGCGCATCCCCACACCCGGGATGCGGGCGAGCCCGTGCTCGTCATCGGGCACCGTCTCCGCGATGGCGATCAGCGTCTTGTCGGTGAAGACGCAGAAGGCCGGCTGTCCGCTGCGCAGCGCCTGCTCGGCACGCCACTCACGCAGCCGCTCGTACAGGCCCTCGTCCATGTCGGAAGGGCAGTCCTCGCAGCGCATCAGCTTCATCTCGCCCGCGTCGGTCAGCGTGCGGCCGCAGACCCGGCAACGGGCGGGGCTGCGCTGTCCCCGCCTCCGGGCCGGTACGACCGGGCCGGGCGCCGCACCGGAGGAACCGCGCTCCACACCTCCCGGACCGCCGGCGGCACCGCTGAGGCTCGCGGCCGTGATCGACCCGGGACGCAGTCCGGCGAGGAAGCGGCTGGCACGGCGGTTCGGCCGGCCGCCCGGGGAGCGGGAGAGGGCCCAGGAGAGATGCAGGCGCTCCCGGGCCCGGGTGACACCGACATAGAGGAGGCGGCGTTCCTCCTCTATCTGCTCGTCCGTCTTTGCGTAGGTGATCGGCATCATTCCCTCGGCCACACCGACCAGGAAGACGACGTCCCACTCCAGCCCCTTGGCCGAGTGCAGCGAGGCGAGAGTGACGCCCTGCACGGTGGGGGCGTGCTGGGCACCCGCCCGTTCGTCGAGTTCGGCGACCAGGCCGGCGAGCGTGGCGTCCGCTCCGACGGCGGCGAAGTCCTGGGCCAGGTGCACCAGGGCGGCCAGCGACTCCCAGCGTTCCCGGACCGCGCCGGAGCCCGCCGGCGGCCGCGTCGTCCAGCCCTCGCCGGAGAGCACGGCGCGCACCTGGGAGGGGAGGTCGGCGACATCGTCGAGGAGCGCGTCGTTGCGGCCGAAGCGGGCCGCGGCGCGCAGAGCGACGATCGCCCTGCGCACCTCGGGGCGGTCGAAGAACCGCTCGGCGCCGCGCAGCTGGTAGGGCACCCCGGCATCGGCGAGGGCCTGCTCATAGGTCTCGGACTGGGAGTTCGTACGGAACAGGACGGCGATCTCGCTCGCCGGTACGCCGGCGTCGATCAGCTCACGGATGCGGCGCGCGGCCCCCTCGGCCTCCGCGGGCTCGTCCGGGTACTCGGTGAAGACCGGCTCGCTCCCCGCGGCGCGCTGCGAGACGAGCTCCAGCCGGTGGTCGGCGGCGCGGCCGCGGGCCTGGGCGAGCAGTCCGTTCGCCAGACGGACGACCTGGGGGGTCGAGCGGTAGTCGCGGACGAGCTTGACGACCGTGGCGCCGGGGTGGCGCGTGCGGAAGTCGAGCAGATGGTCGGGGGTTGCTCCCGTGAACGAATAGATCGTCTGGCTGGCGTCACCGACCACGCACAGGTTCTCCCGGTCGCCGAGCCACAGCTCCAGCAGGCGCTGCTGGAGCGGGCTGACGTCCTGGTACTCGTCGACGACGAAGTGCTGGTACTGGGCTCGGACCTGCTCGGCGATGTCGTGCCGGTCCTGCAGGACGGCGACGGTCAGCAGCAGCACGTCCTCGAAGTCGATGACGGCGCGCTCGCGCTTGAGGTCCTCGTAGGCGGAGTAGAGCTGGGCGATCTCCGCGGGGTCCCTGGGTGCCTCCCGGCCGGTCTTCGCGGCGGCGGCCGCGTAGTCCGCCGGGACGGTCTGGGTGACCTTGCACCATTCGATCTCGGCGGTGACGTCCCGCAGCTCGCCCCGGTCGAGCCGGATCCGGCATGCGGCGGCCGCGTCGGCGACCAGCTGCCCCTTGCGGTCGACCAGCCGGGGCAGGGAACCACCGACCGCTTTCGGCCAGAAGTACTGGAGCTGGCGCAGCGCCGCGGAGTGGAAGGTGCGGGCCTGGACACCGACGGCACCGAGCTGGCGCAGCCGGCCGCGCATCTCCCCGGCGGCCCGGTTGGTGAAGGTGACGGCGAGCACGCTGGAGGGCTGGAGGATCCCGGCGCGCACTCCGTAGGCGATCCGGTGGGTGATCGCCCGGGTCTTGCCGGTACCCGCTCCCGCCAGCACGCACACCGGGCCGTGCAGGGCGGTGGCCACGGCCCGCTGCTCGGGGTCGAGCCCTTCGAGCACCGCGTCGGCCGAGTCCGGTACCTGCGGGAAGAGGGTGGAGTGCGTTGCTGCTGTCACACAGCCATGCTGCCAGGTCGCCGGAGACAGGTGAGGCGGTTGTCCACAGGGAAGGCCGCGTAGTCGTACCAATGCGACCGGCGTCACGGGGGAATGCATGCGCTTTCAAGTACGTTGCCCCCACCACGAGGACTTCCCCGAGCCGCCGAAGGAGCGCGAGGCATGCAGGGCACTGTGACGATGTACAGCACCACTTGGTGCGGTTACTGCCGCCGGCTGAAGAGCCAGCTGGACCGTGAGGGCATCGCGTACACCGAGATCAACATCGAGCACGACCCTGACTCCGCGGCGTTCGTGGAGAAGGCGAACGGCGGAAACCAGACGGTTCCGACGGTTCAGGTAATTCCCTCCAACGATGGGGCTGAGGTCGTTATGACGAACCCCAGCCTTGCGCAGGTGAAGCAGGCGCTCGGCGCCTGACCCCCACTACACGTAACCCCTGATCGGCCGGCGCTGATCGGGGGTTTTGTGTGCTCCGGGCGCTACCCCGGCAGGGCAAGACCCGCCGGGGCATCGAGTGGGCGGCTTTCCCGTTCTGGAAAGCCGGAGATCTTGACCCTGCTGCCCACGAGCCAGAAGCATCGAACGCGACATGGACTGTCGACGTGAGCGGGAAGCCGTGGGCGCACCACTGCGGAAGCTGTCGGGAGACCCGGACTGCAAGAACGGTACGTGCCCGACGCTGTGGGGTACGAACGACGGCAAGGACTACGTAGTGCAGGGCTACGTGATCACAGACCCCGAACGCCTGGCACAGCTCGACCTCCCCGAGGGGGAGACAGCCGTTGCGATTCCGGCCGCAGTGCTTGAGGAGTACTTCAGACTCAGTGGCAACGAAGAACTCCTGTCAATTCTGCGACCCCAAGGAGACCCACCACCGTGCCCCGCCCGGTACCCACCCGCCGAGAACGCCGCACCCCCCGAGCCGCCACCGCCCACTTCACCCCCCTGGCCTACGCCCTCGCCGTCCTGATACCCGCCCGCCACATCACCTCCCCCATCCGCCGCTCCTGGCACACAGTCCACTCCAATCAGTTCGGCCACCGCATCGCTTGGCTCCTTATCTGGGCCTTGCTCGGCGTGACGACCTTGGTGCCCCTCGCCGCCTACGCCGAGGGACATCCCATGCCCCAGAGTTACCGTGAGCAACGTAACTTCCTCGTCTTCGTCTGTTTCGCACTCCTCTTTGGCTTCCGCCGCTCGTGGCAGGATCTGCGCGCCCATCGGGCCCCGGCCTTCCTCACTGACACCGTCATCCTGTGCGCCACCGCACGCCACGCTCAAGGCGAGGAGCGCTCAGCCGCCTTGGAGAAGATCAGTAAGAGGATGCGGCCTGTCGAGCGGATCGTCCGTAACGCTCGCCGGGTGCGAATGCTGTCCCTGCCCCGCTCCCGCCGCCGGGAGGCAGCCAAGCACGCCCACATGGTCGTCCGACGCCTTCGCAACACCTATCCGAAGATCCACGAGGACGACGGGAATCAGGCGCTGGCCGAGCTGGCCTCCCTGCTGATGGAGATCGCCGACCGTTACGCACAAGGGAGGGTGAGCGCGCTGCTGCCCGCCAGCGAGCTAACCGGATTGGAGCCGGTGAAGGACTACGACACCATCAAGCTCGCCGCCGCCGTCCTCACCTTCATCGCCACCGGCGTGAGCACCTATCCTCGGGGGCCTGGAGGAAATCGCTCTGCCCCTCGCGGCCGCTTCCGGCGCGCTGGTCGTACTACTGCTGTTTGGTGAGCGCTCGCAGCAACTGATGGATCGCTTCATAGGCATGATTACGCCCGGCCTTTAGCAGCTTCACCAGGCCCCTTGAAGCTGATCGGCTTTCAACCCCGCCCGTCTCTGGGTCGCGTCCCGCGAGGTGGTGTAAGCGATCACGCGCTTCGCCCTCCGGTACCCCCTCCCTGTCAGACTCTCGTGAGACATGAGGACAATCGAGTCTTCTGTTGTTAGTGGGGCGAGAACAGGATCTTTCGAAAGTGACGCTGAGCAGTGCTGACCTTGAGGCCGGTGTGGCCGATGATGAGGTCGTGGGCAGGAAGAAGCGCGGTCCCCGCGCGGGCGGGCCGAAGCGTCGGTCCTTCACTCCGGAGTACAAGCTGCGGATCGTGGAGGAGTACGAGCGGCTGACCGAGCCCGGGGCGAAGGGCGCGCTGCTGCGCCGGGAGGGGCTGTACCACTCGCACATCATCGACTGGCGGACCGCCCGGGATGCCGGCGCGTTGGATGCGCTGGCCGCCAGGCCCTCTGGGCCGACGGGCAAGAGCGCGGCCGAGAAGGAGGCCGAGCGGCGGCGACGGCGATGGGAGTAGCAAGCAGGTAGGCGATGAGCGGCCCCCGACAGGGGGCCGACAGAGCGAAGTCGCAGAGCGCAAGCAGCCGGCGAAGGCGGGCCGCGTGAGCGGCCCCCAGCAGGAAGACGAAGGCGCTGACTCCCGTGGGGGGCCTTCGGCCCCCACCTTGTCCTTCGTAGACCTGGCGACGGTCAAGCAAGAGGAGCGCCGCCGGAAGTGGTTCGGCGAGTCGTACACAGCTCCCATGCCAGCCGACTTCGACTACGACAACTCGGCTCATCGGCTCCGCGAGGCAGAACACGAGCCGCCGCCCTTCTGACTCGGAACGACAGAGGACCCCCAAGTCGGGGGCCTTCCTCGCTTGCTCATCCTGCATCAGGCGGACGCCGGAACCACCGTGGCTTCCCCTGCTCCCTGGGCTTCCTCCTGGCCCTTCGCCCGCTGTGCTGTCCGCTCCGCTTCGAAGTCCTCCCAGCGGCTGACGATCTCCCACTCCACACCCGTAAGCGGCTTTGGCTTCTCGTACGGCTTTCCGTGCAACGAGATCGGCGTGATCGGTGAGAGCACCTGAGAAGACTTGGAGGGCAGGTCCCAGTACGAGATGCCCTGTTGCTTGATGTTCTCGATCAGGTCGCCGGGATCGACGGCCAGGACATCATGTCCGAAGTACGCCTTGACCTTGTGCTTCTTCAGCCATTCACGCCGTTCGTCGACACTCGACCGCTCCCACCACTCCGCGTAGCTCTCGCCCGCACCCGTCCACACGGTCACCGGCTTCGGCCCCTCCTGGTTGGTGATCTTCTCTCGGTCCTGGGCAAGGCTGGCGACTTGCGAGGCGTACGCGACGGCGCTGAGCTCGTCCTGCTGGAGTTCCTTCAGGAGCTGGTTCATCTTGCCGTCGATCACGGCGAGCTTCGCCGCACGGCTGTCGTCGATGGTCGTCTTCGACTCCATCCGTTCCAAGTGGCCGATTTCGCCCAACAGGGTCGACTCCAGCCAGGGGTACAGGTCTTCGGCCCAGAACCTCTGCTTCGGGCATGCCTGGATGCCCTTGCTCTTGTTGCCGTGACAGCGGTACCGCTCGCGCTTGCCCTTGGCCGGGTCGCCCTTCACGAAGTAGAGGGCGCTTCCGCACAACAGGCAGAACGTCACGCCCACTGTCGGCGACGTAGAGCCCTTCTGCTTCTTGTACTTGACCGAGGCGACGGCTTCCGACAGCTTCGTCCACTCCTCCTCGTTCAGTACCGGCTCAGAGCGCATGACAGGTGTGCCGTCGTCGTTGCGGGCTACGGCACCACTGGCGCGTACGTACTCCCCGAGCAGGGAGCGGCTGATCAGTACAGCTTGCACTGTGGTCGGCGTCCACCTGGCTCCCCGAGGCTTCGGGTCGGCCAGCCGGGTTGTGCTCTCGCCTGCCGCCGCGCGGATGCGAGCGATGTCCTGAGCCGTGGGTACGCCTTGCTCGTTCAACCAGTCGGCGACGGCCGAGAAGCTCGGCTTCTCGATGAAGCACCGGATCATCTCGATCAGCGTCGGGCCGTACTCGGGGTCGAGTTCCAGAGTGAAGCCTGCGTCGCCCTTCACTGCTCTACGTCCGAACGGGACAAGGCCACCCGGCCAGCGGCCGGTCTTCCGCATGGTCTCCCGGGAAGCCTTGTTGCGGGCCTTGATGGCGTCCAGCTCGGCCTCTGCGACCACAGCCAGGATCTTGGCGATGGTCTTGCCCCACGGCTTCGAGAGGTCGAATCCCTCCTCGCAGGAGATGAGGCCCTTTCCGTTCGCCTCGCACCACTCGATGATGTCCGAGAGGTGGCGGACCGACCGCGCGATGCGGTCGATCTTCAGGATGATGATGTGGTCGAACTGGTCCTTCTTGTTGTTGAGCCAGTCGCCCAGGGACGGGCGTACCCACGGCGAGATAGACGCCGACACGTCGATGTCGACGGCGAAGTCGACCAACTCCATTTCCTCCGCGTCCGCACGCTTGCTGATGCGGGTGCGTTGCGTCTCCTCCCCCGTCTGGTTCTCGTTGCCGACGGACAGACGGACCACGCCAAGAGCCCTGGGCTTCTCGCTCACGCTCTTCCCTCCCCCACAAGGGGCGGCCCTCCCTGGCCGCCCTCACGTAGCGGGAAGTCTACAGACTGTGCCGACCGTGCTTTTCGCCGACGCTCGACGCTCACTAACCCGTCGTTGGCGCAGGTGAAGCAGAAGGTCGGCGTCTGAGCGGTTCGCACGAAGCGGGGTGGCCTCCTCGACGAGGGGAGGCCACCCCGCTTTCCCGTGTGCCGGTTCAGAAGGCGCTGCGGGTCGGCAGGTCCTTGCCGTACCAGCGCTCGATCAGACGGGCCGCGATCGAGATGCCGTACGGCGGGAGCACCTCGCCGGACTCGAAGGCGGCGCCGAGTTCGTCGCGGGAGAACCAGCGGGCCTCGTGGATCTCGT
This sequence comes from Streptomyces sp. NPDC086080, assembly GCF_044540255.1. Taxonomy (NCBI): domain Bacteria; kingdom Bacillati; phylum Actinomycetota; class Actinomycetes; order Kitasatosporales; family Streptomycetaceae; genus Streptomyces; species Streptomyces sp. NPDC086080. Next base: position 309,655 of record NZ_JBITRU010000002.1, on the reverse strand, counting down.
CACCGTCCACGTCGATCTCCGTCGTGGTGGCGCGGGCGGTGAAGCCCAGCATGAGGCTGGAGGGGAAGGGCCAGGGCTGGCTGGCGATGTACTCGACCGCGCCGACGTCGATGCCGACCTCCTCGTGGACCTCGCGGCGCACCGACTGCTCGATGGACTCGCCGGGCTCGACGAATCCGGCGAGCGTGGAGAAGCGGCCCTCGGGCCAGTGCACCTGGCGGCCGAGCAGGATGCGGTCCTGGTCGTCGACGACGGCCATGATCACCGCGGGGTCCGTGCGGGGGTAGTGCTCGGCGCCGCAGGCCGGGCAGCGGCGGATGTGGCCGGCGGCGGCGATGACGGTGCGCTCGCCGCAGCGGGAGCAGAAGCGGTGCAGTCGCTGCCAGTTCTCCAGGGCGACGGCGTGCACCATCAGGCCCGCCTCGCGCGGTTCCAGGAGCAGGCCCGCCTCGCGCAGGCCCGCCGGGCGGGCGGAGTCGTCCATGCGGCCGGGCAGGGAGTCCTTCTGGAGGGCAAAGTAGCTGACGCCGTCCTGGTCGGTGCCCAGGAAGTAGCGGTGCGCCTCGGTGAGCGGGGCCTCGAAGGACGGGGTCATGACGAGTTCGGTACGGCCGTCCGCCGTCTCGTCGATGAGGACCTGGCCGCCGGAGACCACGAAGCAGCGGGTCGAGGGGTGGCTCCAGGCCGCCGCGAGCCATGCCTCGTCGAGCCGGTGGTGGGCGGCGCGGTCGATGCCGCTGGGGGCGGTGAGCGAGACGGGCCGGTCGGCGGTGTGGTCGGTCCAGGTGGTCACGGGTGCTTCCAACTCCCCCAGGGGAACGGATCGGGTCGGCGGGTGGTTCGGCGGGAGGGGCCGGGTCCGGCGCCCCACGAGGGCGGCGGGCCGTTCCCGGGTGCCCGCGCGTGCGTCGGGTGCGGACGGCGTGCGGCGGTCAGGGCGCGTGCCGCCAGTGCTCGGCCAGGTCGCCCCACAGGTACGCGCTGGTCTCGGCGCCCTTGAGCAGCAGGTCCAGCTCGACCTTCTCGTTCGGGGCGTGCCAGCCGTCGGACGGGACGGAGATGCCGAGGAAGAGCACCGGTGCGCCGAGCACCTCCTGGAGGTCGGCGGCCGGTCCTGACCCTCCCTCGCGCGTGAACAGGATGGGCTTGCCGAAGGCGCGGCCCATCGCGCGGACCACGCAGCGCAGGGCGGGGTGGTCCAGCGGGGTCAGGCAGGGGCGGGTCGCGGGGCTGAAGGAGATCTCGTGGCGGATGCCGTCGGGGAGTTGCCCGGGCACCCAGTCGCGGACGGCGTTCACCACGTGCTCCGGGTCCTGTCCGGCGACGAGCCGGAAGGAGAGCTTCACCATGGCCGAGGACGGGATGACCGTTTTGCTGCCGGGTCCCTGGTAGCCGCCGCCGATGCCGTTGACCTCGGCGGTGGGGCGCGCCCAGACCCGCTCCAGGGTGCTGTATCCGGTTTCGCCCCGGGTGCCGTGCGACGCGGCGGTGCGCAGCCACTGCTCCTCGTCGAAGGGCAGCGCGGCGAAGAGGTCGCGTTCGCGGTCGGTGAGGTCGACGACGCCGTCGTAGAAGCCGGGGATCGCCACGCGCGCGTGCTCGTCGTGCAGGGCTGCCACCAGGCGGGCGACGGCGGTGGCCGGGTTGGGGACCGCGCCGCCGAAGGAGCCGGAGTGGATGTCCTGGTCTGGGCCGTACAGCCGGATCTCGCACTCGGCGAGGCCGCGCATGCCGGTGCACACCGTCGGGGTGTTCTCGGACCACATGCCGGTGTCGGAGACGATCACGGTGTCGGCGGTGAGCCGGTCGGTGTGCTGTTCGACGAGTTCCCGGAAGTGCGGGGACCCGGATTCCTCCTCGCCCTCGATCAGCAGCTTCAGGTGGACGGCCGGGGTGGTGCGGCCGGTGGCGGCGAGGTGGGCGCGAACGCCGAGGGTGTGGAAGAGGACCTGGCCCTTGTCGTCGGCGGCACCGCGCGCGTAGAGGCGGTTGTCGCGGACGACGGGTTCGAAGGGCTCGCTGTTCCAGCCGTCCTCGCGGGCGGCGGGCTGTACGTCGTGGTGGCCGTAGACCAGCACGGTGGGTGCCTCGGGGTCGGCGGAGGGCCACTCGGCGAAGACCGCCGGGGCGCCGGGGGTGTGCCAGACCTCGGCGGTGGGGAAGCCGGTCTCCTTGAGCTTGGCGACCAGCCAGTCGGCGCTGCGGCGCACGTCGGGCGCGTGGTCGGGCTGGGCGGAGACGGACGGGATGCGCAGCCACTCCGCGAGGTCGTCGAGGAAGGCGACGCGGTACTGCTCGATGTGGGTACGGACGGCGCTGACGGCACTGTCAACGGGCTGGCTCATACTCTTGAGCCTATCGGCCCGCGGGGGTGTCCCCGGAGTGCGGTATGTCACCGGTCGGCTCCTCGGTCAGCAGCCGCTCCAGCTCCGGGCGGCCGGGCAGGGCGCCGGGCCGCACGATCTCGCCGGTCCGTACGTACAGGAACGCGGCGGTGACGTTCTCCACCTCGATGTTCTGCTGCTCGGCCCAGGCGAGCCGGTAGACGGCGAGCTGAAGGGGGTCGGCGGTGCGGTCGCGGCCGGTCTTCCAGTCGACGATCTCGTACGTCGTCCCGTTCTCACCGTCCTCCTTGTAGACGGCGTCGATGCGGCCGCGGACGACGCGGCCGGCGAGCGTCAGCTGGAAGGGCGCCTCCACGCGGTGGGGCGTCCGATGGGCGTACTCGGTGCGTTCGAAGGCTTCCTTGAGGGCCTCCAGGTCTCGCTCGTCGTCGATCTCGGCGTCGCTGCCGGGCAGTTCCTCCGGGTCGAGCATGGGCAGCGTCAGTGCCTCGAAGCGCGCCTCGACCCAGGCGTGGAAGCGGGTGCCGCGGCGGGCCGCGGGCTGCGGCGGGCGGGGCATGGGGCGGGCCAGTTCCCGTGCGAAGCCGTCGGGATCCTCGGCCAGGCGGAGCAGTTGGGACGCGGTCAGCGTGGCGGGCAGGGGAACCTCGGTGACGCCTGTACGGGTGCGCAGCAGTTCTCCGGTGAGGGCGTCGAGGTCGCGGTCCCAGGATGCGAGCGTGCGGGCCTCCTCCGGGGTGAGGGGAGGTTCCTGCAGTGTCCGGGCGGGCCTGTGGCGCTGCGCGCGGGGGCGTCCGGCGGCTTCGGGGGCGGTCGCCTGGTGCGGGACGGTGGGGCGGTCGGCGGTCCAGGAGTCCCAGTCGTCCGGGTCGGCGTCCGTGAACGGGTCCTCCTCGGGGAAGGAGTCCTCCTCGGGGAAAGGATCCCCGTCGTCCGGTGGGGGCGGCCAGTCCGGTTCGTCGTAGGTGTCCGGGTCGTGCACGGCGGTGGTGGGGCCGTCCGGGAGGGCGGCGAGGGCGTCCAGGTGGGCGAGGACCGTATCGGCGGCCGCACGCCGGCGGGCGAGGGCGTCGTCGTCCAGGGGCAGCGGCCACAACTGGTCGTCGCCGGCCCGGCGCAGGGCGGGGTTCTCCTCGTCCTCGGCGGGCTCCTCCGCCCACGCCTCGATCTCGCCGTATCCGGCGGCGCAGTGCTCGTGGAGGGACTGGAGGAAGTCGGAGGGGCCGCGCGGCTTCTTCTGGCTGGGGCCCCACCAGTGGCCGGAGCCGAGCAGCAGGGAACGGGGGCGGGTGAAGGTGACGTAGCCGAGGCGGAGCTCCTCGGTGTGCTGGTGGTCGTTCATGTCCTCGTGGAATGCCTTCAGGCCCCGGGAGTCCCAGGAGGGGACGTCGGGCAGGGTGTCGGCGTCGCCGCGCAGTGCGTGCGGCAGCACCTTGCCCTGCGCGGTCCACTTCTCTCGGCCCCGGCTGCTGGGGAAGGTTCCGGTGACCAGTCCGGGGACGGCCACGACGTCCCATTCGAGGCCCTTGGACTTGTGGGCGGTGAGCACCTTGACGGTGTTCTCGCCGCCGGGCAGCGCGTTGTCGAGGCCCTTCTCGTACTGGGCGGCGGTGCGCAGGAAGCCGAGGAAGGCGAGCAGGGTGGCCTCGCCGTCACCGGCGGCGAAGGAGGCGGCGATGTCGAGGAAGTTGGAGAGGGTTTCGCGGCGGCGGGCGGCCAGGGCGTGGGGGGACGCCGACAGTTCGACCTCCAGGCCGGTGACGGCGAGGACGCGGTGCAGGACGTCCATGAGGGGGTCGGCGAGGGAGCGGCGCAGGTCGCGCAGTTCGGCGGCCAGGCGGGCGAAGCGCACGCGGGCTTCGGTCGAGAAGGGCAGCCGGTCGTCGTCGCCGTGGCCGTCGAGTGGTGTCTCCAGGAAGGTGTCGAGGGCGTCGGCGAGGGAGATCACCTCGGCCGGGTCGACACCCTCGACGGCTTCGGCGAGCCGCCGGTCGGGGTCGTCGTCGCCTTCCACCCTCGCGTGGGAGACGAGCAGCCGGGCGCGGCGCCCCAGCAGGGCGAGGTCGCGGGGGCCGATGCGCCAGCGGGGGCCGGTCAGCAGGCGTACGAGGGAGGCGTTGGCGCCGGGGTCCTGGAGGACTTCGCAGACGGAGACGAGATCGGCGATCTCGGGCAGGTGCAGCAGCCCGGAGAGGCCGACCACCTCGACGGGGACGTCCCGGGCGACCAGGGCGCCCTGGATCTCGGCGAAGTCCGTCGCGGTGCGGCACAGTACGGCGATCTCGCCAGGTGCCTTGCCGGTGTTCACCAGGTGGGCGAGGGAGTCGGCGAGCCAGTCGATCTCCTCCGCGTGGGTGGGCAGCAGGGCGCAGCGGACGGTGCCGTCGCGTTCGGCTCCCGGGGCCGGGCGCAGGGCCTCCACGCCCGCGTGCATGGCGCGCAGGGGCTCGGCGAGACCGTTGGCGAGGTCCAGCAGGCGGCCGCCGCTGCGGCGGTTCTCGCTGAGCGACTGACGGGTGGCGGGGCGGCCGTCGGCGTGGGCGAAGTGTTCGGGGAAGTCGTCGAGGTTGGCGACGGAGGCGCCGCGCCAGCCGTAGATGGCCTGGCAGGGGTCGCCGACCGCGGTCACCGGGTGACCGGTGCCGTCGCCGAACAGTCCGGCGAGCAGGACGCGCTGGGCGACCGAGGTGTCCTGGTACTCGTCGAGGAGGACCACGCGGAACTCGTCGCGCAGGAGGCGGCCCACCTCGGGGAGGGTGGCGAGCCGCGCGGAGAGGGCGATCTGGTCGCCGAAGTCGAGCAGGTCGCGTTCGCGTTTGGCGGCCCGGTAGCGCAGGACGAGCTCGGCCAGTTCGCGCCGTGCGGCGGCCGCCTCGGGCACCTTGCGCAGGTCGGCGTTGGTGAGTTTGGTGTTCTCCAGGGTGCGCAGCAGCTCGGTGTCGTGGGCGCGCAGGTCCTCGGGCCGCACGAGGTGTTCGGCGAGCTCACCGTCGAGGGTGAGGAGGTCCCCGACCAGGTCGGGGAAGGAGCGGGTGAGTGCGGGGTAGGGGCCGGGGGCCTCGCGCAGGACGCGCGCGGCGAGCTGGTAGCGGGTGGCGTCGGCGAGCAGCCGGGAGGTCGGTTCGAGGCCGATACGCAGTCCGTGGTCGGTCAGCAGACGGCCGGCGAATGCGTGGTATGTGGAGATGACGGGTTCGCCGGGGGGTTCGTCCGGGTCGATGACGTCCGGATCGGTGACGCCGGCCTTGATCAGTGCCTTGCGGACGCGTTCGGCGAGTTCACCGGCGGCCTTGTTGGTGAAGGTGAGGCCGAGCACCTGTTCGGGGGTGACCTGGCCGGTGCCGACCAGCCACACCACGCGGGCCGCCATCACCGTCGTCTTGCCCGATCCGGCTCCGGCCACGATCACCTGCGGGGCGGGCGGCGCGGTGATGCAGGCCGTCTGCTCCGGGGTGAACGGGATACCGAGGAGCTCCTTGAGCTGATCGGGATCGGTGATCGGGTGGGGCACACAGAGAATCTAGCGGCGGGCACCGACACCGGATGCCGGGCGAGCCGTCGGCAGGCAAGGATCCGCAGGTCGGAGGGGGTGGTGCGATGCATCACGCCGGAAGGGGGCGGTGCGATGCGTCACGCCCGTCACTCGACGACGTGCCGGCCCTCGGGCCGGGCGCTGCACGCGGCACGGAACGCGCAGTGGGCGCAGTGCTGGCCGGTGGTCGGGGTGAACCGTTCGTCGAGGACCTTTCCCGCGGCCGTGGCCAGCAGATCGCCGACCCACTCGCCCTCCGGCGGCTGCTGGGCCTGCACCTTGGGCAGGGTCTCGCCGCCGTCCCGTTTGGCCGCTCCCTGGCGCAGCTGGACGAGCTCGGCTCCGCCCGGTGCGGGACGCACTCCGTCGAAGACCTCGTCGAGGGCGCCCTCACCGACGGCGAGCTGGTAGACGGCGAGCTGGGGGTGGCGCTCCACCTCCTTGGCGCTGGGCGCCCCCTTGCCGGTCTTGAAGTCGACGACGTACGCGCGTCCCTCGGCGTCGGCTTCGACGCGGTCCATCTGGCCGCGGATGCGCACCTCGTAGTCACCGGCTTCGAGCGTGACGTCGAAGTCGTGTTCGCTGGCCACCGGGGTGCGTCCGGCGCGGTCCATGACGTGCCACTTCAGGAAGCGTTCGAGCGCCACGCGCGCGTTCTCCTTCTCCTGCGCCGACTTCCACGGCGCGTCGAAGGCGAGCGCGTTCCACACGGAGTCGAGGCGCTCCATGAGGACGGCGAGATCGGCGGGGGTGTGGCCGGAGGCCACCTCGTCCGCCAGTACGTGCACCACGTTGCCGAAGCCCTGTGCGGCGGTCGCGGGTGCGTCGGCCTTCACCTCGCGGCCCAGGAACCACTGCAGGGCGCAGGTGTTGGCCAACTGGTCGAGGGCGCTGCCCGAGAGGACGACGGGCTGGTCGCGGCTGCGCAGCGGAACCTTGCTCTCCGTCGGGTCGAACATGCCCCACCAGCGGTACGGGTGCGCGGACGGCACCAGCGGCCGCCCGTCGTCGTCGGCGAGCGCGGCGAGCCGGGCCAGCCGCCGGGCGGCGGCCTGACGGAGGGTGTCCGACACCCGGGGGTCGACCGTCGTGGCGCGCAGTTCCGCGACGAGCGCGGCGACGGACAGGGGGCGGCGGGGCCGTCCGGTGACGTCCTTGGGCTCGACGCCGAGTTCGGTCAGGAAGCGGCTGGGCTGGTCGCCGTCGTCGGCGGGGGCCTTCACGGCCGTCACGACCAGACGCTCACGCGCGCGCGTGGCGGCCACGTAGAACAGACGGCGTTCCTCGGCGAGCAGCGCGCCGGGGGTGAGGGGTTCGGCCAGGCCGTCGCGGCCGATGCGGTCGGCCTCCAGCAGGGAGCCGCGGCGGCGCAGGTCCGGCCACAGCCCTTCCTGGACACCGGCCACGACGACCACGCGCCACTCCAGTCCCTTGGAACGGTGCGCGGTCATCAGGCGCACGGCGTCGGGGCGGGCGGCACGCCGCGTGAGGGTGTCGGCGGCGATGTCCTGGGCATCGATCTCCTCCAGGAAGTTCAGGGCGCCCCTGCCGCCGATGCGTTCCTCCGCGCGGGCGGCGGTCGCGAACAGGGCGCACACGGCGTCGAGGTCCCGGTCGGCGTTGCGGCCGGCCGCGCCGCCGCGCCGGGCGGAGCGTTCCAGTCGCTGGGGCCACGGTGTGCCGTCCCACAGGTCCCAGAGGGCCTCCTCGGCCGTGCCTCCGGCCGCCAGGTGCCGGCGGGCCCCGCGCAGCAGGGAGCCGAGCCGCTGGGCACCCCGCGCGTGGACGGGATCGTGCACGGCGAGCCGCTCCGGCTCGGCCAGCGCGCGCGCGAGCAGTTCGTCCGAGGGCGGTGGCAGCGGGTTGCCGCCGGCCCGTTCCTCCTCGCGCAGGGCCCGGCCGAGGCGGCGCAGGTCGGCGGCGTCCATGCCCGCGAGGGGGGAGGTGAGCAGGGTGAGGGCGGTCTCGGTGTCGAGCCAGCACGCCTCGGTGCCGGCGCCGTCCGGGGTGTCGGTTCCGGTGTCCTCCCCCGTGCCCGCCTCCGCGGTCGCCACCGCGCGCAGGGCCGTCAGCAGGGGGGCCACCGCGGGTTCGTGGCGCAGCGGGAGGTCGTTTCCGTCGACGTCCACGGGGACGCCCGCGGAGGTGAGCGCGCGGCGGACGGTGGGCAGGGTGCGGGAGCCCGCACGTACCAGGACGGCCATCTCGCTCCAGGGGACCCCGTCCTCCAGGTGCGCCCGGCGCAGGATGTCGGCGATGTTGTCCAGTTCCGTGCCGGACGTCGGATACGTGTACACCTCGGCCCGGCCGCCGTCCCGTACCGCGGTCAGCTCCCGGTGGGCGCGGACCTTCTCGGCGGGGAGCCGGGGCAGCGGCATGCGCCGGGTCACCCGCCGGGTGGCATCGAGGAGGGCCGCGCCGGAGCGCCGGGAGGTGGTCAGCACCTCGACCGGGGCCGGACGGCCGTCCGCGCGGGGGAACGCGTGGGGGAAGTCCAGGATGCCGCCGACGTCCGCGCCCCGGAAGGCGTAGATCGACTGGTCGGGGTCGCCGAAGGCGACGAGGGTCCGTCCGCCGGCCAGGGCGTGCAGCAGCCGCACCTGGGCGGGGTCGGTGTCCTGGTACTCGTCGACGTAGACGGCGTCGTACCGCGCGGCGAGCTGCCCGGCGATCTCCGGGCGGCGGGCGAGGAGCACCGCGCGGTGGACGAGTTCGGCGTAGTCGAGGACGCCCTGGAGATCGAGGACGTCGAGGTATTCGGCGAGGAAGGCGGAGGCGGCGCGCCAGTCGGGGCGCCCGATGCGGCGGGCGAAGGCGTTCAGCGCGTCGGGGCCGAGGCCCAGTTCGCGGCTGCGGGCGAGCACCGCGCGGACCTCGTCGGCGAAGCCGCGGGTGGTCAGGCAGGCGCGCAGTTCGTCCGGCCAGCGCACATGGGCCAGCCCGAGCCGCTCCAGGTCCACCTGGCCGGCGAGCAGCTCGCGGACGGTGACGTCCTGCTCGGGGCCCGACAGCAGCCGCAGCGGCTCCACGAAGAGTTCGTTGTCCTGATGGGCGCGGATCAGGGCGTAGCAGAAGGAGTGGAAGGTGGTCGCCTGCGGGGCGTGTGCGGCCCCGATGCGCAGGGCCATGCGGTCGCGCAGCTCGACGGCCGCCTTGCGGCTGAAGGTCAGCACCAGGATCCGCCCGGGGTCCTGGCCGCGGGCGGTGCGCGCGGCCACGGACTCGACCAGCGTGGTGGTCTTCCCGGTGCCCGGACCTGCGAGAACGAGCAGTGGGCCGGTCGTGTGCTCAACCACGGAGCGCTGCGCGGCGTCCAGTACAGGGGGATTCACGCGGGCCGGCGGGGTACGCACCAGTCGATGGGCGCCGCGGTTCCCCCGTCGCACCGGGGGGTGCGACAGGCCGCTGGTGGAGGAAGAGGAGCTCACGTGGTTCGCCGGTCCTGGTGGGTGTGCTGTGGGGTCGTTCGCCGCGCGTGCGGGGCGGTGTGCGGGTGAGGAGGGGGACACGCGCTGCCGACGCTACGCCGGTGACATCCACGGAAGCAGACCTTCCGCTTCCTCCCTCCGGCCCCTCACGGCGCACATGTCCCTCGCCTCACGAACGTACGTCATGCCCCGGATGTGCCCTGTTTCCCCGTGGCAGGTCATGGGTCACACAGCGGCGTGCGGGATGGCGGAAGCTGTCAGGTATGGCCCCCGGTGCCCCCGCCGTCCCATCGCGCGCGTCTCATGTCGAGCCGCGGCACATGGTCCTGGGCGGCCCGGCTCGCGTCCTTCAGTGGCGTGCTCTCCGCGCGGTAGTGGCCGAGGGCCCTCAGCTCGTGGCCCGGCAGCAGCACGCCGTCCGCGCGGACGACACGCCACCACGGCACGGCTCCCCCGTACAGGGCCATCACGCGTCCGACCTGCCGGGGGCCACCCTCCCCCAGCCACTCGGCCACGTCCCCGTACGTCATGACGCGCCCCGGCGGGATCAGCTCGGCCACCTCGAGGACCCGCTCGGCGTACTCGGGCAGGCCGTCGGCGTGCTCGGGCAGGCCATCGCCGTCCTGCGGGCCGCCGTGGGACGGAAGGCTCTCCTGGCTCATCCGGCCCATCCTGCCCCACCCCACCGACAACACGGCGCGCTCGCGCGCGTGCGCACGACTCGCCCCGGGGCAGCGCTTCGGGCAGACTGTGCCGCCCCGCTTTTCGACCCTGATGCCCCCTTGTGCCGATACGGCATGCCACCATCGTGCGGGCGGTGACCGGTGATACGAGATCGAGAAGAGACGATGAAGCAGCAGGGTGCGCACCCCGGGGACACGGAGGGCACCCCTGACGCCTCGTCGCGCCCGGACACCGCGGCCCCCGGCACCCCGGACCCCGACACGGCGCACATCGACGAGGTGGAGGGCGACGAACCGCTGCTTCCCGCGCGGGTGCACCGCCCCTCCGATCTCATGCGGCTGCTGGGCGGCGTACTCGCCATCGTCGTGCTGCTGGCCATCGCCGCGTTCGCCCACGGCACCACCTCGGGGCTGGAACAGGACATCACCAAGGGCACCGGACAGGCGCCCGACCTGCTCATCAAGATCGCGGGCCTGGCCTCCAGCATCGCGATCCTCCTCGTGCCGGTCGCCTTCGCCATCGAACGGCTGATCAAGCGGGACGGGCTGCGGATCGCCGACGGTGTGCTCGCCGCCGTCCTCGCGCACGGTGTGACACTCGCCACCGACCTGTGGGTGGCACGTGCCGCTCCGGACTCGATCCAGGAGGCGCTCACCCAGCCCTCGCCCGGTGACATCCACGCCCTCACCGACCCGGTGCACGGCTATCTGGCACCGGTCATCGCGTACATGACGGCTGTCGGCATGTCCCGCAGACCCCGGTGGCGCGCGGTGCTGTGGGTCGTGCTGCTCCTTGACGCCTTCTCGATGCTGGTCACCGGGTACACCACCCCGTTCTCGATCATCCTCACGGTGCTGATCGGCTGGACCGTCGCCTACGGCACCCTCTACGCGGTGGGCTCACCCAATGTGCGCCCCACCGGACGCACCCTGATGGCCGGCCTGCGCACCGTCGGCTTCCGCCCCGTGACCGCCTCGCGCGAGGAGGCGGCGGACGCCGCCGAGAGCGGCGACCGCGGACGCCGGTACTTCGTCACCCTGGAGGACGGTCCGCCGCTGGACGTCACGGTGGTCGACCGTGAGCAGCAGGCGCAGGGATTCTTCTACCGCGCGTGGCGCAATCTGGCCCTGCGCGGCTTCGCCACCCGCCGCAGCCTGCAGTCACTGCGCCAGGCACTGGAGCAGGAGGCGCTGCTCGCCTACGCGGCCATCGCGGCCGGGGCCAACGCGCCCAAGCTGATCGCGACCTCCGAACTCGGCCCCGACGCGGTGATGCTCGTCTACGAGCACAGCGGCGGCCGCACTCTCGATTCACTGCCGGACGAGGAGATCACCGACGACCTGCTGCGCGACACCTGGCACCAGGTGCGGGCCCTGCAGTCCCGCCGTATCGCGCACCGCAGGCTGGTGGGCGACGCCATCCTGGTGGATCGTTCCGGCACGGTGATCCTCACCGATCTGCGCGGCGGTGAGATCGCGGCCGGTGATCTGCTGCTGCGCATGGACATCTCCCAGCTGCTGGTGACGCTGGGCCTCAGGGTGGGCGCCGAACGCGCGGTGGCCTCCGCACTGAGCGTCCTCGGCCCCGACACCGTGGCGGGCTGTCTGCCGATGCTCCAGCCCATCGCGCTGAGCCGCTCCACGCGCGGGACACTGCGCAAGCTGGCGCGGGAACGGGCCGAACGCGAACGCGAGGCGGTCCTCGAAGCCTCCCGGCAGGCCAGGCCGGCCCCCGCGGAGCACGACGGTGCCCACGACGTCGAGCGGGTGACGCTCGACAAGCCCGGCAAGAAGACCGTACGCGCGGAACAGCGGGCCGAGAAGCGGGCCATCGACGTGGCGCTGGAAGAGGCACGCGAGGAGGATCTGCTCACCCAGATCCGGCACGAGGTGCTGCGCATCCGTCCGCAGGCCCCGGTCGAGCCGGCCCGTCTGGAACGGGTGCGTCCGCGGACGCTGATCAGTCTCATCGCCGGCGCGATCGGCGCGTACTTCCTGCTCAGTCAGCTCACCCACATCGAGTTCGGCCCGCTGGTGTCGAACGCCGAGTGGGGCTGGGTGGCCGCGGCCGTGCTGTTCTCGGCGGCCAGCTACTTCGCGGCGGCCATGGCCCTGCTCGGGTTCGTGCCGGAGCGGGTGCCCTTCCTGCGGACCGTCGCGGCGCAGGTCGCCGGCTCGTTCGTGAAGATCGTCGCCCCGCCGGCGGTGGGCGGGGTCGCCCTGAACACCCGGTTCCTCCAGCGTGCCGGGGTGCGGCCCGGGCTCGCGGTGGCGAGCGTCGGCGCGTCCCAGCTCTTCGGGCTCGGCTCCCACATCCTGTTGCTGATGGCCTTCGGCTACCTGACCGGTACCGAGAAGACCCCCTCCCTCTCGCCGTCCCGCACGGTGATCGGCGGTCTTCTCACGGTCGCGGTGCTGGTGCTCGTGGTGACCTCGGTGCCGTTCCTGCGCAAATTCGTCGTCACGCGCGTGCGGTCGCTCTTCGCGGGAGTCGTGCCGCGCATGCTCGATGTGCTGCAGAAGCCGCAGAAGCTGGTCACCGGCATCGGCGGCATGCTGCTGCTGACGGCGTGCTTCGTCATGTGTCTGGACGCCTCGATCCGGGCGTTCGGCGACGAGACGACGTCGGTCAGCCTCGCGAGCGTGGCGGTCGTGTTCCTGGCCGGCAACGCGCTCGGGTCGGCGGCGCCGACACCGGGCGGTATCGGCGCGGTCGAGGCGACCCTGACCGTCGGTCTGATCGCCGTCGGGCTCCCCAAGGAGGTCGCCGCGCCGGCGGTGCTGCTCTTCCGGCTGCTGACGCTGTGGCTGCCGGTACTGCCCGGGTGGCTCGCCTTCAACCACCTCACCCGCAAAGCGGCCCTGTAGGCATCCTTCCGGGGCGTGGGGCCCCTACCTCGTACGGCCCGTGTCCCGCGCGTCCCGTCCCCGGCGACCGCACGATGGGAGCATGCCCCACCCCTTCCGCCTGCGGGCCGCCGCCCTGACCGCCTCCGCCGTACTGCTGCCCGCACTGCTGGCGGGCTGCGGCGGGGACGGCCGGGACGAGGACCTGACGCGGCAGGAGCTCGACTGGAAGGACTGCCCGGCCCCGTCCGGGGCGCAGGGCGCGGGCCCGCCCCCGTCCCCTCTGCCCGGTGCCCGGGGCGAGTGGCGCTGCACCACCATGAAGGTGCCGCTGAACTGGGACGACCCCGAGGGCAACACCATCGGCCTCGCGCTGATCCGGGTCAGGTCGAGCGGCGCGGAGAGCGAGCGCATCGGCTCGCTGATCTTCAACTTCGGCGGCCCCGGCGGCTCCGGCGTCACCACGCTGCCCGCGTTCGGGGAGGACTACGCGATGCTGCGCACCCGCTACGACCTGGTGAGTTTCGATCCCCGCGGGGTCGGCCGCAGCGCGCCCGTGATCTGTCAGAACGACCAGCAGCTCGACGCCCGCTTCCAGCAGGACGCCACACCCGACGACGGGGCGGAGCGCAGGGAACTCCTGGACAGCACCAAGGAGTTCAACGCGGACTGCGAGGAGAACTCCAAGGAGATCCTGCCGCGTGTGCGCACCACGGACGCCGCCCGTGACCTCGACCTGATGCGCCAGGTCCTCGGCGACGAACGGCTGCACTACTTCGGCATCTCCTACGGCACCGAACTCGGCGGCGTCTACGCCCACCTGTTCCCCCGGAAGGTGGGCCGCGCCGTGTTCGACGCGGTCGTCGACCCGACACAGACCGCGGAACAGGGCGCGCTCGGACAGGCCCGCGGATTCCAGCGCGCGCTCGACAACTACGCCGAGGACTGTGTCTCGAAGGCCGGGGAATGCCCCGTCGGAGACAGCCCGCAGGATGTGAAGGACCGTATCGCGCGGCTCCTGAAAGACCTCGACAGCAGGCCGGTCCCAGGGATCTTCCCCCGTGAACTGACCCAGACCGCGGCGACCAACGGAATCGCGCAGGCACTCTACTCGCGGGACTTCTGGGAGTTCCTCACCGATGGTCTGGAGCAGGCCTACGACGGTGACGGCACGATCCTGATGCTGCTGTCCGACTCGATGAACGGGCGCGGTGAGAACGGCGAGTACAGCAACCTCGTCGCGGCCAACACCTCCATCAACTGCGCCGACGACAAACCCCGCTACACCCCGCAGGACGTGGAACGCAGCCTGCCCGGGTTCCGGGCCGCGTCCGGGGTGTTCGGCGACTATCTGGCGTGGGGCCTGATCGGCTGCACCGACTGGGCGGTCCCGGGTGCCGCCGACCATCCGGACGTGAGCGCACCGGGCTCCGCACCGATCCTCGTGATCGGCAACACCGGCGACCCGGCCACGCCGTACGAGGGGGCACGCAGAATGGTCCAGGCACTCGGCGAGGGTGTCGGCGTGGAGCTGACGTACCGGGGGCAGGGGCACGGCGCCTACAACAGCAAGGACAGGTGCGTGCAGCGGGCGGTGCACGGCTATCTGCTGGACGGAAAAGTGCCGACACCTGGGACGACGTGTCCCTGACTGGAGCATCGGATCCCATCGAATCCCATCGGACCCCATCGGATTTCCTATACCGGCAGGTCAGAGCGTTATCCACAGGGTTCCCCCGCGGGCGGCGAATCCGCCTACCATGGCACGACCGCCATCCGTGGCACGGTACGGACGGCCAGCGAGGGGGGAATCGGCACATGACCCGTTTCACACGGTGGACGGCCCTGACGGTCGCCGCCGCGCTACTGACGGCCGGCTGCAGCGGCGGCGGCTCGTCGGACGACGGCTCCGGTGACGACGACAAGGGCCGCGACGACCGCAGGAGCGGCGGGACGGCAGCGCTCGACTGGGGACGCTGCGAAGCCACCGGGAACGAGCCGGCACCGGGCGGAGACTGGCAGTGCGCCACACTCCAGGTGCCGCTGGACTGGTCGAAGCCGGACGGCTCGACGATCGGGCTGGCCCTCATCCGGGCCAAGGCCACGGGCGACGACCGCCTGGGCTCCCTGCTGTTCAACTTCGGCGGCCCCGGCGGCTCGGGCGTCTCCATGATGCCGTCCTACGCCCCGGTGGTCTCCGCGCTGCACGAGCGGTACGACCTGGTCAGCTGGGACCCGCGGGGAGTGGCCGCCAGCGAGGGCATCCGCTGCCGCGGCGACAAGGACATCGCGGCCGCCGAGTCGTCGGTGGACGGTACTCCGGACACCACGGCCGAGGAGCGGACGTACTTCCAGGACGCCTCCGACTTCGGCAAGGGCTGCCAGAAGGACGCCGGGAAACTGATGGCCCATGTGTCGACCACCGACACCGCTCGCGACATGGACCGCATCCGGCAGTCCCTCGGCGACGACAGACTGAATTATTTCGGCATCTCCTACGGCACCGAGCTCGGCGGCGTCTACGCACGCCTCTTCCCCCGGAAGGTGGGCCGGCTGACACTCGACGCCGTGGTCGACCCGACCGCCGACACCGTGGGACACGCCAAGAACCAGGCACGCGGGTTCCAGACGGCTCTCAACAACTACCTGAAGTCCACCGGCCGGGACCCCGAGCAGGGATCGCGGGAGATCGCGGACCTGCTGGACCGGATCGACGCCGAGCCGCTCCCGACGTCCTCGTCCGGGCGTGAGCTGACCCAGTCGCTGGCCCTGACGGGGATCGTCCTGCCGCTGTACAGCAAGACCAGCTGGCCGGCGCTGACCAGCGCGCTGAAGGCGGCGGAAGAGGGGGACGGCTCCGAACTGCTGGCCCTGGCCGACGGCTACAACGAACGCGACGCCGAGGGGCGCTACGGCACCACCACCCACTCACAGCGGGTCATATCGTGCCTGGACGACAAGCAGCGGCCGACCATGGAGGAGACGAAGAAGCTACTGCCCGAGTTCGAGGAGATCTCGCCCGTGTTCGGCTCCTTCCTCGGCTGGGACACGGCCGGCTGGTGCCACGACTGGCCGGTGCCCGGTCAGTTCGACACCCCGGAGGTGAGCGCGCCCGGCGCGGCGCCGATCCTGGTCGTGGGCAACACGGGCGACCCGGCCACACCGTACGAGGGTGCCCAGAAGATGGCGGACGAGCTGGGCAAGGATGTCGGCGTGATGCTCACCTGGAAGGGCGAGGGCCACGGCGCGTACGGCAGCGGCAGCGACTGCGTCGACTCCACGGTGAACGCGTACCTGCTCAGCGGCACGGTGCCGGAGGACGGCAAGGTCTGCTCATGACGACGGCGGGGGCTCCGCACACCCAAGGTGCCCCGGAGCCCCCGACCTCGACCTCAGGACCGGCCGCGTCCGGGGCACAAGCTGGCGCAGGCCCCGCCGGACCCAACCTCGTACAGCCTGTGCGAGCATGCTGGAATGAGCATCGAAAGTCCGGCGCACTCCAACTATTGCCATGTGGCACTCCGGGCCGGCACTGCCAGCTCGGGCAGGCCAGTGTTCGAGACGCTTCCTGCCAGGAAGGTCGGTCCCGGCACCTATGAACTGATGGGTAGCCCTGGCATGGTCGAGGGCTGCGCGGCCGGAGACTTGCTGAAAATCGATGCCGACGGCCTGTTCCAGGTTGAGCTGCGAGGCCCGAATCTCTGCATCCAAACATTCAGCGAGCTGCCCTTTTCTGCTGAGTCGCTGGAATCCCTGACCAGTTCCTTCGCCCCCCTGGGTGGCCTGGTGGAGGCGCCTGCCGACCGGCGGTTCATCGTGGTGACGGTGCCGGCCGCTGCCGGGTTCCCTGCCGTCGAGGCCGTGATGGAAACTTGGGCCGCAGGCGTGAACGCGCTGCTCGAGTGGGGCTTCAGCAACGTGTTCGGACCGGACGGAGAGCCGCTGAACTGGTGGCACGAAGCTCAGGCGTGACCGGCGCGCCCCGTGTGTGCTCGTTCGGTCGGATAGCCACGGGGAGCGCCGGCGGGCTGGAACCGCCCCGCCCGTAGTTCGCATCGAGGCGGTCAGTGCCCCTGGATGCGATGTCCCGGCTGAAAGTTTCGGGGCCGTCTGCGGGCCGTTCGAGGTCAGCCGATGCCGACCGGCGACGACCGAAGCCCACGGCGTCTGAGCTGGTCAGAGCCGTGGGCTTCGTCAGGTCCGCTGGTCGGCGGAAGCGGTGATCAGTAGATCGGCTTGTGCGGCTCGATCTGGTTGACCCAGCCGACCACGCCGCCGCCCACGTGGACGGCGTCGGAGAAGCCCGCGGACTTCAGGACCGCGAGGACTTCCGCACTGCGGACACCCGTCTTGCAGTTCAAGACAATCTTCTTGTCCTGCGGCAGGCCCTCCAGGGCGTTGCCCATGAGGAACTCGTTCTTCGGGATCAGACGGGCGCCCGGGATGGACACGATCTCAAACTCGTTCGGCTCGCGCACGTCGATGAGCTCGATGCTCTCGCCGTCGTCCATCCACTCCTTGAGCTGCTTGGGAGTGATCGTGGAGTCGGCCGCCGCCGCCTGGGCCTCCTCGGAGACGACGCCGCAGAAGGCCTCGTAGTCGATGAGCTCGGTGACGGTCGGGTTGTCGCCGCAGATCGCGCAGTCGGGGTCCTTGCGGACCTTGACCTGGCGGTACTGCATCTCCAGGGCGTCGTAGATCATCAGGCGGCCGACGAGGGGCTCACCGATACCGGCGAGCAGCTTGATGGCCTCATTGGCCTGGATCGAGCCGATGGACGCGCACAGCACGCCCAGGACGCCACCCTCGGCGCAGGAGGGGACCATGCCGGGGGGCGGGGGCTCCGGGTAGAGGCAGCGGTAGCAGGGCCCGTGCTCGGACCAGAAGACGGACGCCTGACCGTCGAAGCGGTAGATCGAGCCCCACACGTACGGCTTGTTCAGCAGTACACAGGCGTCGTTGACCAGGTAGCGGGTCGCGAAGTTGTCCGTGCCGTCCACGATCAGGTCGTACTGGCTGAAGATGCCCATCACGTTGTCGGCCTCGAGCCGCTCCTCGTGAAGGACCACGTTCACGTACGGGTTGATGCCCTTGATCGTGTCCCGCGCGGACTCGGCCTTGGGGCGGCCGATGTCGGACTGGCTGTGGATGACCTGGCGCTGCAGGTTCGACTCGTCCACCTCGTCGAACTCCACGATGCCGAGCGTGCCCACGCCCGCCGCGGCCATGTACATCAGCCCGGGGGAACCCAGGCCGCCGGCGCCCACAAAGAGCACCTTGGCGTTCTTCAGCCGCTTCTGCCCGTCCATCCCCACATCGGGGATGATCAGGTGGCGGGAGTACCGGCGGACCTCGTCTACGGTGAGCTCGGGGGCCGGCTCGACCAGGGGTGGCAGCGACACGGGGACTCCGTTGGTCGGTCAATCAGTACGGTTGTTCTGCGCTTAACAGTGCCATGCCCTTTTTCATTCCGAGACACCCGTTCCGATACGCGAGACGATGTCGTCCCAGTAGCCGGGCATCGGCTCCCAGGGGCCGCTGTGGGGGCTGGGGGTGTGATCGGTGAAGTAGATCGTCGCGGCGCCCTGCCAGCGGGCGATGCGCAACGCCTCGTCGAGGTGCGGCCCCGGCACGCCGTGCACGAAGTGGCAGAAGCGTTCGGGCGGGTGGTCGGCGGTCCACTCGGCCACCTGCGACCAGCGGTAGTCGCTCCAGCCGCCGGAGAAGGTGACCAGCTGGTCGGCGTGCTCCATGTACTCCGGGCAGGGGTGCGTGCCGTGCCCCAGGACGATGTGGGCGTCCTCGTGCATCACCCGGAGCGTGCCGGTGGTGCGCCGTACCTCGGGAAAGGCGACACGGTCGGCGGGGCAGCGGTCCAGGAGGAAGCCGTCGACCTGGTACCAGTCGAGGAAGCGGTGCGCGTCGGAGATCACCTCGCCGAAGGAACGGAGACCGTAGGCGATGTCGAGGTGACCTAGGACACGGATCCCGGCATTGCGCAGGCGGCCTGCCGCTTCCAGACAGTGCGGGTCGGGCTGGACGCCGGGGCCGTCGGCGACATTGAGCACCACCCAGTGCAGAGGGGTGCCGGGGCGGGTGAGTCCGTTCCACTCGGTGGGGGCGAGGAGGGGGTGCGCCAAGCCGGGAATGCCGACTCCGGTGCGGACGTCCGTGCACGCGGTACCCGGTCTGGTGCTGGTCAGATACGGCATGCCGCCTCCATCCAGATGTCGGCCAGGGACTCCTCGAGGTTGATGCGGGGGCGCCAGCCGAGGCGGTCCCGGGCGGTGCGTACGTCCGCCTGCTGCCAGGTTCCGCAGCCGTCGGGGTACGGGAAGGCGGCGGGGTTGGTGCCCCCGGCGTTGGGGTGGTGGTGGTCGGGGTCGGGGCGGGGGTGGCCGATGGTGGCCCTCGGATGAGGGGTGCTCGGCGCGTGGGCCTGGGCCAGGTGGGGGGTGGGGGCGTGGTGCGGGCCGGCCGGGTTGTCCAGCTCGTTGAGGACCCCGCCGTAGCCGGCCACCCGGGCGAGGATTCCGGCGGCGTCGCGGAGGCGGACGGCCCGGCCCGAACCGATGTTGATGACGCCCTGCGCGGCGGAGAGGGAGGCGGCGTGGACGGCGCGGGCGACGTCGCGGACGTCGACGAAATCCCGCTGGGCGCCGAGGCCGCCGAGCTTCAGCTCGGCGTCACCGGACTGCATGGCGCGGCGCATGGCCTCGGCGAGGCGGCCGAGGGGGGAGCCGGCGGGGGTGCCGGGGCCCACCGGTGAGAAGACCCGCAGGACCACGGCGTCCAGGCCGGAGCCGAGGACGAGTTCGGTGGCGGCGAGCTTGCTGACACCGTACGGGCCGCCGGGGCGGGGGACGGCGTCCTCCGCGGTGGAGGAGCCGGGCTGGCTGGGTCCGTACTCCGAGCCGCAGCCGATCTGTACGAGTCTCGCGCCGCAGCCGCTGCGGCGGAGGGCCTCGCAGACGGTGGCGACGGCGACGGTGTTGTGGCGGGTGAGTTCGCGGGCGCCGCCTCGTGTGGCGCCGGCGCAGTTGACGACTACGCCGGGGTGGACGGCGTCGAGGAAGCGGGTCAGGGCGCCGGGGCTGCCGGTGGCGAGGTCGAAGCGGACGTCCGCGTCGTCGCCACGGCCGAGGGCAGTGAGCTGGACGGCGGGGTCGGCGAGGAGGCGGTCGGCGACGAAGCGGCCGATGTAGCCGTTGGCTCCGATCAGCAGGACTCTCATCGGGGGGCTCCTTCGGTGTGCGGAGCTGTGGGGCGGGGGGTGGGGGTCATGTGGGGTTCTCCTTCGGGTGAGGGGGGTGAGGGTTGTACTGGTGTCCCCCGTACCGTCCTCGCCGCGTCCGCCACACCCGCGGGCGTTCGAGGTGGCTGGGGGAGCGCCCGGTCATCGGGGGCGCTCCGGCGGGATGTGCGCGGAGGCGCGGGGGAGTCTGCGGGAGGCGTGGATGAGGAGGGTCAGGGCCGCTGCACCGCAGGTGAGGGTGGGGACGGCCGCGGGGTTCCAGGCGGTCAGGGTTTCCACCGGTGTGGACAGCGCCGCGCACCCGGGGAGGCGGGCGGCGAGGACCGTCGCCAGGGCGGTGGCCTGGGTGGTGGCGGTGAGCGTGATGATCACCTTGGGCGCGTGGGTGAAGCCGTGGATCGTGAGAAGACGGGCCAGGAAGAGCAGCGCCCCCAGGGTCAGGGTCTCCGGGAGCGCGAACGGCTCGTCGAGGAGTGCGGACGTCACGGCCAGCAGGGCTGTCAGCGCGAGCACGAAGAGAACGAACACGCCCAGGAGCACGGGGCGTACCGAGGCCGAGAAGTCCTCCAGGCCGCGGCTGGATGCGAGCCTGCGGCGGGCGCGTGTGGTGAACAGCTGGGCGGTCCAGGCGGCGGGCGCGCAGGCCAGGGTGAGCGCCAGGACCGGTGCCACGGTGAGGGGCCAGTGCCCCTCGGGCGTGCCGTCGGGCAGGCCGTCGGGACCGCCGGTGATCGCGGTGTGCAGCAGACCGTCGCCCAGTAGGGCGTAGCCGATGAGCCAGCAGGTCCAGGACGCGGTGGACGAGCGCGGCGGGTGGCCGGGGCTGCTCAGCGGGCCCCGGCGCAGTGCCGCCCGCAGGGCGAGGGTGACGGCGAGGATGCCGGTGGCGGCCGCGAGGAGACGGAGCTCGCCGTGGGTGTGGCGCAGGGCGATCACCGATGCCGCGCACAGGACACCGGGGAGGAGCGGGAGGAGAAGGGCCGGAGCTGTCCGGTGGGTGGGTTCCGTGCCGGGTGAGGTGGGGCGGGGGGAGTCGGCGTCGCGGGGGACCCTGGCGTAGAGCTCCTCCGCCAGGGAGAAGACGTCGCGGTGGCGGAAGCGGGCGGCGGTCCGGTCGGTGATGCCGTGGGCCTCGAGGCCCGCCGCGATCTCCAAGGGGTCCACGGCCCGGAGACACAGGTCGTGGTGGCGGTGCAGAAGGGCCTTGACCGGGTCGCCCGCACCGGGGGGCGTACCGCGGTTCAGCTCACCGAGGTCACTCATCGGGCTGTCTCCGTCGCGGATACCGGCGCGTCCGTCGCCCATGTGGGGACGGCGCGGAGGGTGGGGTCGGTCCAGTGGCCGGGGATGTGGGCCTCGGCGGGGGCCGCGAAGGGCTGCGGGGCTCCGGTGTCGTCGAGGCCGGGACGGCGGACCGGGGTCCGCGCGACGATGTCCAGGTAGAGGCCGTGGAAGGCCGCGATGTTCTGGTCGACGGTGAAGAGTTCCAGTGCGCGGGCGCGTGCGGCGGCGCCGAGGCGCGCGCGCCGCTCGGGGTCGCGCAGCAGCGAGACGCAGGCCTCGGCGAGCGCCCGTGGATTGCGCGGTGGTACGACGAGACCGGTCCCGCCGACGGCTTCCACGACCGCGCCGACGTCCGTGCAGACGGTCGCGCGTCCGCAGAGCATCGCCTCGATCAGGCCCACGGGGAATCCCTCGACCACGCTGGACAGGACGGTGACGGCCCCGCCGGCGTGGACGTCGGCCGGGGTGCTGAGGCCGGGGCCGCCGGGTTCCTCGAAGGACACGGGGTTGTCGCCGACCGCGTGCGGGCCCTCGGCCTCGTCCGGGAAGAGCTGTGCGGCCAGCGCCCTGCAGTGGCCGAGGTACGCGGCGCCCTCGGGCCCGGACGGGCCGCCGATGATCCGCAGGCGGGTCTTCGGCTCCTGCGCGCGGATCTCCGCGAAGGCGTGCAGCAGGGAGACCAGGTCCTTGGCGGGCTCCACCCGGCCGGCCCAGACGAGGGTGTGCGGGTCGGCGCTCTGCGGGGACTCCCCCACCTCGGCGAAGGGCACGGCGTCCAGGCCCGGATACACCGTGCGCAGCTTCGCCCGGTCGGCGCCGCAGCGCTCCTGCCAGCGGCGGGCGTGTGTGTTGCCCGGCGTGATGAGCGCGGCGTCGCGGTAGACCGCTGCGGCGAGCCTGCCGTGGAAGGAGGCGAGCAGCGAGCGGACCGCGGGGGGCGCGTCCGGGCGGGTGAGGTAGTGGGTTCGCAGCCGTATGCCGTACTCGGTGACCAGGAGGGGGATGCCGAAGAAGTGGTGCGCGAGCAGGCCCGGGAGGGCCGTGACTCCCCCGGCGGCGGCGTGGCACAGGTCCACCGCGCCGAGTCCGTCCTTCTCGTACCAGTCCAGCGAGAGGGGGCGCAGGGCGCGCTCCAGGTGTGCGGCGACGGCCAGCAGGTCCTGGACGCGCACCTCGCGCGCGGTGCGCCGGGCGCCGGGCGCGCGACAGGCGCGCTCCAGGGCCCGTACGGCCGTCTCGGAGCGGAGCGCGGCCACCAGGCCGCCTTCGTCGCGGGCGAGTTCGGCGAGGCCGTGGAGCGCGGCGGTGAAACGGTCCGCCTCGGGGGTCGTGGGGTCCGCCGCGGCGCAGAGGGCGGCGGCCAGTTCACCGTAGTGCTCCGAGAAGCGCCGGCGTACGCGGCGGCCGTACACCACTCCGTCGTCCTCGGCCGCCCACAGGGGTGCGGTGCGCACCCTGCGGACCTGGGGCGGCAGCGGAACCCAGCCCGCGTCCTCCTGGGCTTCGCCGCTGCTGAACGCGTAGACGTCGAACTCGTGTTGGCCGAGCCCGCGCACCAGGCGGTCGCACCAGAGCCCGCCCTCACCGTTCACATACGGATAGCCACCCTCCGTCAGCAGTCCGATGCGCACGTGTGCACCCCCGATCTCCCGTGTGGGGAGCCGCCGTTGGACGGGCGGCTCGCAGCGGGACGAACGTATGCGGAACACATGGTGGCGTGATGGACGGTTGTCCATCACGCCACCAAAAGGGGTGAACGGGCGTAACTTTCCCGTGCGGGGCGCGTTTCGGAGCGCTAAGTGATCAGTGTGCGATCAGGTGATGATCAGGCGTTGGGGTAGGCCCATGGGTTCGGGCGGCAGCTGATTCCGTCGTGGTCGAGGAACTTGGTCTGCTGCTGCATCACCGGGGCCAGGTCGCCGTCCTTGTCACATGTGACGTGGCCGAAGCCCAGGCGATGGCCGATCTCGTGGTTGATCAGCATCTGCCGGTAGGCGTGGATCTCGTCGCCGTAGGTCTCGGAACCCTGCGCCCACCGGTACGCGTTGATCATCACGCGTTCGGTGGCCGCGGAGTCGCAGGAGACGTTGTCCTCGGTGGTGTCCAGGCCGGACTTGGCGCACCATTCCGCGGTCGTCCTGGATCCGGCGAGGGTGATCACCCAGTCGACCCGGCCGGAGTGGACGCGCTCGAAGGTGCGGGCACCGTTGTGCGCCCAGCTGCGGTCGTCGTTGAGCGTCCTGTGCACGGCCTCGGCGAAGAGCTCGCCGTCGAGGCCGAGCCCCTGCTCCACGTCCACCCGGTAGGTGAACTTCTGCCCCTTGCCGGGCGCCTTGTCGATGCCGGGGACCGCGTAGAACTTCCCGCTGCCCGCCCGCGTCGAGGCGAGCGGGTACTTCCTGTCCATCTTCTGCTCGTACGTCAGCGGCTCGGCGGCGGGCACGGTGGGCGTCTCCCGCTGGTCGCCGCGCGAGGCGGGGTCCCGGACGTCCCGGGCCTGCCCGCCGGCCGACTGCGCCCGTACGCCGCCGGTGCCGTCCTGCTCCTCGGCGACCTGGCCGGTCACGACGACGGCCAGCACCGTGGTGACCGCGACGGCCGCGATGCCGGTGAACGTACGCCCCTTGCCGCCTCTGTTCTCCGCGGGCTCCCCGGTCGGCGGCTCGTTGTCGTCGTCGGCGTGGGGGCGGACGCCGGTGGCCGGGGCACTGTTCCAGTCGGTGACCGCGGTGTAGGGGCCGGCGGGACGCGCGACGTCCGGCGGGCGCGGGGTGAGGGGGGCCGCGCCCTCGGTGAAGGCATCGAGGTAGTCCTGGCGCGGCGCTCCGCGGGGCGCCTGCCGCTGTCGCGGGAGGGGCACACCCTGCCCGGTCGCCGGTCCGCCGTACCCGGCCCCCGACGTCGTCGGGCCGTTCAACGTGCCCCAGCCGCCGCCGGGTTCACGCTGTTCGGGGTGGCCACCGCGGGCCTGGGGAACGCCGCGCGCGGGAGTGCCGTCGGGCAGCCGGGGAACACCGTGGGCCGGCGTCCCGTCCGGCAGCCGGGGAAAGCCGTACGGGGGCGTCCCCTGCGCATGCCATCCGTCCGGAAGCCGTGGCACACCGTGTGCGGGCGTCCCGGGCGATCTCCCGTACGGGGCCCCGTACCCCTGAACCCCGTCCGCGGGGGGCCGCCCCGGCGCCGGCTGCCGGACCGTCCCCTGGGGGGCCTCGGGTGTCGGGCGCGGGCCCGGCAGGTCCTCCCTGCGGCCGGCCCGGCGGCCTTCGCGACCGTCCCGGCCCTTGCGTTCCGCGGCGGTGTCCGCGGCCTTGCCCTTGGGGGCGGGTCCACGTCGGCTGTGGCGTCCCACGTCGCGCCTCAGCCCCTCATGTCGTCGGCGGTGGTTCCGTCACCGGTGTCGGTGACGGGCGAACCCGGAGCGCCCTGCGCGTCCGGTTCCCCAGTATCCCCCTCATCGGCCGAATCCGTTGTATCCCTGAGTAGTTCACGGAAAGCGTGGGCCACGGTCCCGGGGTATTCCATCATCGCCACGTGCCCCGCGTCGGGGAGGGTCACCAGCCGGGAGCCCCGGAAGGCACGCGCCGAGCGCTGGGCCATGCGGAAGCCGACGAGTTGGTCCCGGCCGCCGTAGACGAGCAGGGTCGGCGCGAGCACCCGCTCGGCCTGGCGCCACAGTCCCTGCTGGCCACCCAGGGTGTACGCGTTGACGAGCCCTCGCGCGGAGCGTGCCATCGCGTCCCAGAAGTACGGCAGCCGCAGCCGCCGCTCCATCTCCTGCACGGCGTTGCGGAACCCTTCCGACGACACCCGCCCGGGGTCCCCGTAACAGAGCTTCAGCACGCCGCGGACCCGCTGTTCCGCCGTCCACTCCCGGGTGATGCGGGTGAACAGCGGTGCGACCCCGGGCACCGCCAGGAGTCCCGTGGGAACGGCGCTGCGCTGCACCCGCAGTTCCGGCAGGGCCGGCGACACGAGCGTGAGGGTGCGGACGAGGTCGGGGCGTACGGCGGCGACACGGGTCGCGATCGCGCCGCCGAGCGAGTTGCCGAAGAGATGCACCGGGCCGCGGCCGGAGACGTCGAGATAGCGGATCACCGCGCGCGCGTGCGCGGTGACGGAGTAGTCGCCGTCGTCCGGCGGGGGTGAGTCGCCGAAGCCCGGCAGGTCCACCGCCTCACTGTCCACGACGTCGTGCAGCAACGGCATGAGAGCCGACCAGTTCAGTGAGGAACCGCCGAGTCCGTGGACGAAGAGGGCCGACGGCAGCCCCTCCCGCGCGGGTGGCCTCGACCGGATGGAGAGGGTGACACCGGGCAGTTCCACCGACCTGAGGCGCTCGCCCTCCGCGACCCTGACGGCGGCCGCCTCGGGCAGCACGCTTGCGGGCGGCACGGACGGCAGATCGGTCGAAGACATGCGGCAATGTTACGAGACGATCACGTAGTGGTTCATGTGTTCGGCATCACAGAAGCGCCCGACCGGGCGCGCGACGGGCGCACACCCCCCGCACCGGCGTGCGCGCCCTGTCACATCCCGGTCGCGGATCGCATGGCGTTCGGATCGGGTGTCTCCTAGGCTCGTACAGAGGGCACCCGCATGTGGCCCCTGCACCTTCAGGGACGTTCGTAGGAAGGGAGCCCACCATGACCGTAGACCCGAGCGACCCCGAGACGTTCGCGGAGGACGAGGACCGGCCCGAGGGCCAGGAGTACGACGTCGAGGCCCCCCGGGCCGACACGGCCGAGCAGCAGACGGAGGTGACCCCGGACCACGACGACCCGCTGACCGACGTCGGACGCGACCGCGACCGCGCCAACGAGGCGGATCTGGTGGAACAGGCCCGGGTCGTCTCCCTCGACGAGGACGACTACCGGTGAGACAGCGCGCCGTCCAGGGCGCCGTCGCACAGGAAGCCGGGCAATGAGGGAAAAGGTCTTGCCCGCTCTGACAGCTTTTGAAACCGTCCGTACGGCTTTCTCCGCCGTCCGGTCCGTGAAATTCTGCGCTCTCACCGCGCACACCACGGTTACCGAAAAGTACGATGGCGGCGCGGCTCACACCGCACATGGACGACATTGGGAGGCGGCGTGACAGCCATCGAGCAGACGGACGCGGTACGCCCGAGGGGTACACGCCTGCCGCGCCGTGCCCGACGGAACCAGTTGCTGGGCGCCGCCCAGGAAGTCTTCGTCGCGCAGGGCTACCACGCGGCGGCGATGGACGACATCGCCGAGCGCGCCGGCGTCAGCAAGCCGGTGCTGTACCAGCACTTCCCGGGCAAACTCGATCTCTACCTCGCGCTGCTGGACCAGCACTGCGAGGCCCTGATCCAGTCGGTGCGGCACGCGCTGGCGTCGACGACGGACAACAAGCAGCGCGTCCGCGCGACCATGGACGCCTACTTCGCCTACGTCGAGGACGACGGCGGCGCGTTCCGCCTGGTGTTCGAGTCGGACCTGACGAACGAGCCGGCCGTGCGCGAGCGCGTCGACAAGGTCACCAATGAGTGCGCGGAGGCGATCTGCGACGTCATCGCCGAGGACACCGGGCTGTCCCGGGCCGAGTCGATGCTGCTCGCCTCGGGGCTCGGCGGTCTCGCCCAGGTGGTGGCGCGGTCCTGGCTGCACAGCGACCGCAGTGTGCCGCGCGACCAGGCGGTCCAGTTGCTGGCCTCGCTGGCCTGGCGTGGCATCGCCGGATTCCCGTTGCACGGCATCGACCAGCAGCACTGAGGCGGCGGGCCGTCCGTTCCCGTCGGCTGTTCGCTCCTGGCGTTGCCGGGCACAGCGTGTACGTCCCCTCACCGGGCTAATGTGTGACGGTACGGCGCGGAAGGTCGCGCACTTCACTGACCGTCGGAGGGACATAGCCGTGGAGGTCAAGATCGGCGTGCAGCACGCGCCCCGCGAGATCGTTCTGGAGAGCGGTCAGAGCGCGGAGGAGGTCGAGCGTGTGGTGGCCGAGGCGCTGGCCGGGAAGTCGCAACTGCTGAGCCTCGTGGACGAGCACGGCCGCAAGGTCCTGGTGCCGGCCGACCGTCTCGCGTACATCGAGATCGGCGAGCCGGCCCCGCGCAAGGTGGGCTTCGGCGCGCTGTAGGCGACGACCGCACAGTCGTGTGAAGGGCCCGGCGGTTCCGTACCGCCGGGCCCTTCCGCGTGCGTCCTCCGGGACCCTCCGGCGATCTCCGGTGCCCCCGCGCACCGGCACCAGACCGCGCGCCTCGTCGGCACACCGCGCGACGCGCCCCCGCACCCGCACCCGCCCTCGCCGGCGCACTCCGCGCGGCCCCCGGAAGCACCGCGCGACACGCCCTCGCGTCCTCGCGGAGGGAGCACGGGTCCTCCGCAAGGGTGGATTGGGTTCCGCAGGTCAGGGGTATGACGGGCTACGACCGAATGCAGGCCGGCCATGTGGGAGGGACCCCAGCATGCTCTTCGAAGCGCTCAGCTCCGCGATGCTCGGCCTGGCTCTGGCGTGGGCGGCGTATCACCGTATGCCGCACCGGCTTCCCGCCCGCACCCTGGTCCTGCCGACCGGAGTGGCCGGAGCGCTGTCCGGCGCCTTCGTCATGAACACCGCGCTGGACGCCGGAAACCTGCTGACGATACTGCTGGGCGCGGTGATCGTGTCCGTGGCGTCGCTGTCCCTGTTGCTGCGCCCCGCGGGAAGACTGCGCCGCCGGTCGGCGACCGCCTGACCGGCCGCCGACGGTGACTGCGGGGACGACCCCGGCCTGAACCGGGCCCGAGCGGCCCGGAGCGTCCCTCAGGCCGCCAGGCCCAGCGCCGCCATCCGCTTGGTGTGCGCCTCGGTGATCCGGGAGAACATCTTGCCGACCTCGGCGAGATCGAACCCGTCCGCGACGCCGCCCACGAGCATCGTCGACAGCGCGTCCCGGTCGGCGACCACCCGCTGGGACTGCGACAGCGCCTCACCCATCAGCCGCCGTGCCCACAGCGCGAGCCGCCCGCCCACGCGCGGGTCCGCGTCGATCGCCGCGCGCACCTTCTCCACGGCGAAGCCGCCGTGCCCCGTGTCGTCGAGCACGGCCAGCACCAGGGCGCGGCTGTCGGAGTCCAGCCGGGCCGCGACCTCACGGTAGAAGTCACTGGCGATGGAGTCGCCGACGTAGGCCTTGACCAGGCCCTCCAGCCAGTCGGAGGGCGCCGTCTGCTTGTGGAATCCGTCGTAGGCGGCGACGAACGGTTCCATCGCGAGCGTCGGCTCCTCCCCGATCTCGGCGAGCCGGTCGCGCAGCCGCTCGAAGTGGTGGAACTCGGCCGAGGCCATCTTCGCCAGCTCCGCCTTGTCGGCCAGGGTGGGCGCCAGTTTGGCGTCCTCCGCGAGCCGCTCGAACGCCGCAAGCTCGCCGTACGCGAGCGCGCCGAGCAGATCCACGACGGCGGCACGGTACTGAGGGTCCGCGGAGGCGGCCGCCCATTCCATGGCGGCGACGCCGGTGTGTCCTGCGGAGGTCTCGGGGGTGTCCTCGGCGTTCTCAGGCTTGTCAGAGCTCGTCATGCAGCGCACAATAGCCCGCCCGTCCCGTGCCGGATGGCCCTGGTCAATCAGTGTGACGACGACTACGTGACCAAATCGGCCATGGCGTGTGCGCGAATCCGGGGTATGGTGGTAATGCGCCTGCTGAGGACTCTGACGTACTCAACGGGCTGCACATGTATGAGGATGCCCGGTCGGTGGCCCGATCGGCTCCGACCCGACAGCCCTCTGAAGCCGT
Organism: Streptomyces sp. NPDC086080; assembly: GCF_044540255.1. NCBI lineage: Bacteria > Bacillati > Actinomycetota > Actinomycetes > Kitasatosporales > Streptomycetaceae > Streptomyces > Streptomyces sp. NPDC086080. The sequence continues at coordinate 280,540 of NZ_JBITRU010000002.1, read as the reverse complement.
ACGCCCCCGTGCGTACGGAATCCGGAGGGACACCTCAGCGGTACGAACGCTCGAGCGTCGGCAGTGGTCCCGCGCCCTTCGGCCCCGCCCGTAAGGCAGCCGACGTCCCCGGCACGGTCCCTACACGACCCCCGCGCTCGCCTCGCACCGCGCACACAGAAGAGGCAGCACCCTGACTACGACGTTCCGAGAGCTCGGAATCCTCCCCGAGACCGCCGAGGCCCTGGAGGCCGTCGGCATCACCACTCCGTTCCCCATCCAGGAGATGACGCTCCCCGTGGCCCTCACGGGCACGGACGTCATCGGCCAGGCCAAGACCGGCACCGGAAAGACGCTGGGCTTCGGTCTTCCCCTCCTTGAGCGCGTCACCGTCCCCGCGGACGTCGAGGCCGGCCGCGCGCGGCCCGAGGACCTCACCGACGCCCCGCAGGCGCTGGTCGTCGTTCCGACCCGCGAACTGTGCACGCAGGTCACCAATGACCTGCTCACCGCTGGCAAGGTGCGCAATGTGCGCGTCACCGCCATCTACGGCGGCCGGGCCTACGAACCTCAGGTCGAGGCCCTGAGGAAGGGCGTCGACGTGGTCGTCGGCACCCCGGGCCGGCTGCTCGACCTCGCCGGCCAGAAGAAGCTCGACCTGAAGCATGTCAGGGCGCTCGTCCTCGACGAGGCCGACGAGATGCTCGACCTGGGCTTCCTGCCCGACGTCGAGAAGATCATCAACATGCTCCCGGTCAAGCGCCAGACCATGCTGTTCTCGGCCACCATGCCGGGCGCGGTGATCGGTCTGGCCCGGCGCTACATGTCGCAGCCGACGCACATCCGCGCCACGGCCCCGGACGACGAGGGTGCCACGGTCGCGAACACCACGCAGTTCGTCTACCGCGCGCACAACATGGACAAGCCCGAGCTGGTCGCGCGGATACTGCAGGCCGACGGCCGGGGCCTGGTCATGGTCTTCTGCCGCACCAAGCGCACCGCCGCCGACCTCGCCGACCAGCTCAAGCAGCGCGGCTTCGCCTCCGGCGCGGTCCACGGCGACCTCGGCCAGGGCGCCCGTGAGCAGGCACTGCGGGCGTTCCGCAACGGCAAGGTGGATGTGCTCGTCTGCACCGACGTCGCCGCCCGCGGCATCGACGTCGAGGGCGTCACGCACGTCATCAACTACCAGTCCCCCGAGGAAGAGAAGACGTATCTGCACCGCATCGGCCGTACCGGCCGCGCGGGTGCGAAGGGTACGGCGATCACGCTGGTCGACTGGGACGACATCCCGCGCTGGCAGCTGATCAACAAGGCGCTGAACCTGGGCTTCAGCGACCCGCCGGAGACGTACTCCACCTCGTCGCACCTGTTCACGGATCTGGGAATCCCCGAGGGCACCAAGGGCATCCTGCCGCGCTCGGAGCGGACCCGGGCCGGGCTGGATGCCGAGGAGCTGGAGGACCTGGGCGAGCCGGGCGGCCGTGGTGGGCCGCGCGGGCGCGGTGGCCGGGGCGGGCGCGGTGACTCCCGTGCCGAGGAGCGGGAGAACTCGGCCCGTACGCCGCGTCGCCGCCGCCGCACGCGCAGCGGTGCGCCGATGGACGAGGCCGCGCAGCAGCCGGCGGGCCCGGCCGAGGGAAGCTCCGAGGGGGCGGAGACCGGTACCGCCGTACGCACCCCGCGCCGTCGCCGTCGCACGCGGGGCGGTGCCCCCGCGGGAACAGCGTCGGCGCAGACGGTGAACTCCGTGGAGCCCGTGGAGGCGGCGGAGTCCGCCGTCGACACCGCCGAGGGCACGGCTGTGGACGCCCCCGAGGCGCCCGCTAAGCCGCGCCGGCGCCGTACCCGCAGGTCCGCGGAGACGGCGGTGGTGGACACGGTGTCCGCCGACACCGTGTCGCCGGTCGAGGAGACCGTGGTCGCCGCGGCAGCCCCCGTACTCTCCGAGGCCGAGGCCGAGGCTCCGGCCGCTGAGCCGCGCCGCCGCCGCACGCGCAAGGCCACGAAGTCCGCCGAGGCCGCCGAGATCACGGTCGAGACGGCCGAGGCCAGCGCCCAGCCGGCCGAGGTGGCCGAGGTGGCCGAGACCAGGCCGCGCCGCACCCGCAAGACCGCCGCGAAGGCGGAGACGGCGCTCGACACGGCCGAGGCGGGCACCGCACCGGTCGAGTCGGCGGAGACCAGGCCCCGGCGTACACGGAAGACGGCGGCGCGGGCCGAGACCGCGGTCGAGCAGACCGAGGCGACGGAGACCAAGCCGCGCCGGACGCGGAAGACCGCCGCCAAGAAGGCCGAGGCCGCCCTCGACACCGCCGAGGTGGCCGAGACCAAGCCCCGGCGCACCCGCAAGACCGCAGCAACCGCCGAGATCCCCGCGCAGACCGCCCCGGAGGCGGAGGCCGCGGAGAGCACGCCGCGCCGGACGCGGAAGACCGCCGCCAAGAAGGCCGAGGCCGCCCTCGACACCGCCGAGGCGGCCGAGACCAAGCCCCGGCGCACCCGCAAGACCGCAGCGGCCACCGAGACCGCGGTCGAGCAGGCCGAGGCGACGGAGACCAAGCCACGCCGCACCCGCAAGACCGCGGCCACCGCCGAGATCCCCGCGCAGACCGCCCCGGAGGCGGAGGCCGCGGGCGAGGCGAAGCCCCGGGCCCGCCGTGCCCGGAAGGTCACGGCCGCCGCGGAGCCCGCGGAAGGCTGATGTACGACGCCGACGGCCCGGTCCCCACCCGTGGGACCGGGCCGTCGGTCTGTCCGCACCCGCTACCCTCACCCACGTGATCAGCGACTCCGCCTCCGCCCTGCCCTCCGGCGCCCACGCCCGTCGGCTCCGTACCACTCGCGGTGAGTTCGCCGTCGTGGACGTGCCACCGGCCGCCGGAGTCACGGCGCGGGGAACCGTGCTGCTGCTGCCGGGGTACACCGGCAGCAAGGAGGACTTCGCGCCGGTGCACGCACCGCTTGCCGCGCGCGGGTACCGCACGGTCGCCGTGGACGGGCGGGGTCAGTACCAGTCGGACGGACCCGCGGACGACGAATCCGCCTACGCCCAGGAGGAGTTGGCGTGGGACGTACTGGCGCAGGCGGACGCGCTCGGTTCGCCGGTGCATCTGGTCGGCCACTCGCTGGGCGGCCAGATCGCCCGCGCCGCCGTCCTTGTCGACCACTCCCCCTTCCGCTCGCTCACGCTCGTCTCCTCCGGGCCCGCGCGGATCTCCGTCTCCCAGGAACAGCGGGTGAGGCTGCTGCGGGACGCGCTCGCGGTGATGTCGATGGCGGAGTGCTGGGAGGCGATCCTGGCCATGGGACCGCCGGAGGAGGTGGGCGGACCGGCCCGCGGCCCCGGCGGCCAGGAGTGGCTGCGGAGCCGCTGGCTGGGCACCAGCCCCGCGCAACTTCTGGCTACCGGACGTCAGTTGTGTGCCGAACCGGACCGTGTCGCCGAACTGGCCGCCGTGCCACTGCCGTTCCACGTCCTGTCGGGCGAGCGCGACGACACCTGGCCGGTCCCGGACCTCGACGAGATGGCCCGGCGGCTGGGGGCGCACCGCACCGTCGTGGACGGGGCCGAGCACTCACCCGCCGTCGACCGCCCCGCACCGACCGCCGACGCCCTCGCCCGTTTCTGGGACGCCGCGCACTCCTAGTACTGCGCCTGAAGGTGGTCCCAGAAACCGTCGCGCAGGGCGCGGCGCAGGTCCGCCTGGCCACGCAGGGAGTACTGGAGCAGCCCCTCCGCCTCCACCAGCAGGTCCTGGTCGACGGATCCGGGCAGATAGGGGTGGCCGGGGAGCAGTTCCACCATGGTTTCCCGGCCGCGGGCGACCAGCCACTTCGCGGCGATCTGCGCGCCGACGAAACGGACGTCCTCACGGGTGGGCCGCCCGGTGGTGCCCTCGTACGCGAGTGCCGTGCGGCGGGAGACGTACGGCTTGAAGAAGTCCAGGTCGAGCGTGCGCTGGCTGTCGACCTCCCAGAGCAGCGGCTCGGCCTGGTTGCGGCCCTCAGGGGCCTCGATGCCCCAGAGGTGGACCCGCGCGCCGTACCCCTGTGCCGCCTCGACCGCCGAGACGAGGTCCTCGTCGCCGCCGAGCAGGGCCGCGTCGCTGATGGCGCGGTGCCGGGCCAGTGACTCCAGATCGGTGCGGATCAGGGAGTCGACGCCCTTCTGCTGGTTGTTGGCGTTGAGGTTGCCGAGACGGACCTTGACGTCGGGGAGTTCGGCGATGGTCTGCTGCTCGGCGGTGTGGATGCGGCGCCGGGCCCCGTCGTACCAGTAGACGCGGAGCAGTCTGCTGTCGGCGAAGATGGTGCGGGCCCGGTCGATGAGCGCGTCGATGAGCCCCTCGGCGTCGAGGTCGAAGGCCCGGCGGTCCTCCGTGCCGGTCACGAGCCGCCCCGCGGCGGCGTACAGATACCCGGCGTCGACGAAGATCGCATGGGTCGAGGGCGTCTTCGCCACCTCGGCGAGCATGCGCTGAAGCAGTTCGTTCGTGCGGTCGATACGGGCGTGCAGGGCCGCGAGGTCTTCGTTCATCACGTCCATTGTCCCGGTGGTCACGCTTCGAACACAACTGGTCCCGGTCGGTCCACTTCGAAACCGTCGACCGCTCAGTACTTAGCCATTCGAAAATTTTCCTTAGCGTAGGGAATGTTTACACCGCTCACCCCGTTGAACCCTTCAGGAAACATGGGCCCGGAAACATGGGCCCGAGTGGCCCGTAGGCCGCCCACCCAGTAGTTCTCCTTCAGGAGGATGACCAGACGAAGGGAGAAGCCTTTGCGCTTCGAGATCATGCGACTCGACGACATCGACGGCACACCTGTGGACTCGACCGTCGTGGACGCCGCCTCCGTCAACCGCATCGTGCAGCAGGCCGCCGCCATCGGACAGCGTCTGTGGATCCGCCCGGCCGACTCACCGGCCTCATAACACCCGTCCCGCCTGGACACCGGCCACCCCGGCCGGACCCGGTGCCCCCCATGCCGTGGAGCCCCCGTACCGCCTCGGTACGGGGGCTCCACGCGTCCGCGAGGGTCCGGTCAGCCGCCCCGGATCACCTGGGTGACGCCGTTGATGATCTGCTGCACGGCGATCGCGGAGAGCATCATGCCGGCCAGACGCGTCACCAGGACCACCCCGCCGTCCCTGATCACCCGGATGATCAGCAGCGAGTAGCGCATCACCAGCCACAGCACCACATGGATGGCGAGGATCGCCGACCACACCGAGACCTGCCCGGGCACACCGTCGGCCTTCTGCACGGCCAGGATGACCGAGACGATCGCGCCCGGCCCCGCCAGCAGCGGCATCCCCAGCGGGACCAGCGCGACGTTGACGTCCTTGGTCTGCTGGGGTTCGTCGGTCTTGCCGGTGAGCAGGTCGAGCGCGATCAGCAGCAGAAGCAGCCCACCCGCGATCATCAGCGCGGGCACCGACACATGCAGGTAGGCGAGGATCTGATGGCCGAGCAGGCCGAAGATGGTGATCACGCCACCGGCCACGCAGACGGCCTGGAAGGCCATCCGCTTCTGCACCTTGGCGGGCCGGCCCGCGGTCAGCGCGAGGAAGATCGGGGTGATCCCGGGGGGATCCATGATGACGAACAGGGTCAGGAAGAGAGAGCCGAAGACGGCGACGTCGAACATGACTGCCTTGCTGAAGAACCGATGAGGGCGTGCGGGCACACGCGGAACGCACGGGGCGGACCCGCGATGCCGTACGAGGAGGTACGCGGCGGCACACGCGCGTACACGGGGAAGAGACGGGCGTACGCACCGCGGAGCGGGCGTACGGAAGGTGTCCGGCCTGGAGGGCGGGTCTCAGACCCCGCCGGCCCCCGGCACCGGGAACGCCCCGGTCGCGCGGCGCGTGATCTCGCCGTACACCTCGGGATCCGTCGTGAACTCGCCGAGGACGCAGGTCTTGCGGCTGCCGTGGTAGTCGCTGGACCCGGTGACCAGGAGTCCCAGTTCCTTCGCCAGGCCGCGCAGTCGCGCCCGGGTGTCCGGTTCGTGGTCCATGTGGTCGACCTCGATGCCGTCGAGTCCGGCCTCGGCCAGCGCGGCGATCGCGGACTGGGGTACGGTCCGGCCGCGCTTGCTCGCGGCGGGGTGCGCGAGGACCGCGACGCCGCCCGCGCCCTTGACCAGCCGCAGGGCCTCGAAGGGGTCGGTCTCGTGCTTCTCCACGTACGCCCGTCCGCCATCGGCGAGCCATTCCTGGGTGAAGGCGTCGCCCACCGTCGGCACCACGCCCAGTTCGACGAGCGCGGAGGCCACGTGCGGGCGCCCCACCGAGCCGTCGCCGGCGATCCGCGCCACCTGTTCCCAGGTGACCGGGACGCCCAGCGCGTTCAGCTTGGCGATCATGCCCTTGGCCCGGGGCACCCGGTCGTCCCGGACCAGCTCGCGCTCGGCGAGCAGCGCGGGCTCCTCGGGGTCGAAGAGATAGGCCAGCAGGTGCATGCCGGTGCCGTCGAGCCGGCAGGAGAGCTCGGCGCCGGTGACCAGGGTGAGACCCGCCGGCAGCGCGGACAGCGCCTCGGCGTGCCCGCGGGTGGTGTCGTGGTCGGTCAGCGCGACGACGTCGAGACCGGCGGCGGCGGCCTTGCGCACCAGCTCGGCCGGAGTGTCCGTACCGTCGGACGCGGTGGAGTGGGTGTGCAGATCGATACGCACGACGCGGTACTCCAAGCGCTGACGGACGGACGGGGACGCTCCAGGATAACCGGATCTCCACCGTCCTCTGTCACACCCGAAACGGCAGTGCACCCCCTACTGGACCACCCGGCGCCTTCTACGCGCCTCAAGCCTCCTATGCCTCCAGCAGTCGCGGCGAGAGCGCCCCGCACGGCACCAGCTCCACCTCGGCCCCGGCGTCCCGCAGGTCGGTGAGGACCAGCTCGTCGTACATCAGCAGCCCGGACTGCTCCGGCCACACCACCGCCCACAGCCACATGCCGAGCGCCTCGCCCGCGAACACGGCACGGTCGCCGGGTGTCCCGGAGACGTGCCAGAGCGGGGTCGGACGGCCGGCGGCCAGCACCTTGGCCTCGGGCGGCTTCTCCACGTTCATGTAAGGCCCCGGGTCGGGTCCGTCGGTGCCCGCGTACCGCGCGCCGAGGCCGACGCCGAGCTCCTCGGCGACCAGGATCAGCTCACCCATACCGCCGAGCGGTCCGGGGCCGGTGCACGCGACGGCGGTCGCCCGGCCCCCGCTGCGGTCGTCGCCCGCGGAGGCCACCCCGGTGAACAGCCAGCCCACCGGGAGCGGCCACGGCATCCACACCGGCACCTTCGTCCGGTGGACGACGACGTCGAGGGCCTCGACACTCGGCGGTATCACGGGCTGCATCGGGTGCACGGTGCCGTGCGCGTCGCACTGCCAGGCATCCGAGAAGAGGCCGGGAGCCCTGACCCGGCCACCGCACTTCGGGCAACTGGGTTCGCCCCTCATAGACCCCCACGGTCCTAGCTCTGCCGCGCCACGTCAAGGACGATCACCCGTCCGGACCGAACGGGCCGCGGGAGAAGCGCGTGGACGGACGACGCATCGCCCGCCCTGCCGGCCTGCCGTGCACACATCACCACCGAGGAGCCCGGGCCTCGGCACGCCGTCCGGAACGAGGTGGGCTCCACCGCCAAGTGACGTGCGTCCGGCGGATGTTGGTGACCTTGCTCACTCCAGCGGCACGGATGCACGGGACGGGTCCCGCAGATCCGTGCCCTGGTTCAGCCAGCGCTCCTGGAGGGCCTGGGCGCCGTGCACCCGCTTCCACGCCGCCTCGTTCGGAGTCATCGGCAGCAGCGGCAGGAACCGTACGGGGTCCAGGGGCTCGTCGAGCTCCAGGTCCTCCACCAGACCGCCGGGCTCCGCGACCAGCACCGAGGTGAACGGAGCGCCGGGCCACAGCGGTTCGCCCACGTCGAGCGAGGCGCCGGGGGCCACGACCACCCCCTCGACCTGCGGGGACGCGGCCAGCACGGCGAGCGGGCGGAGCACCTTGCCGGTGTCCGCGGCGCCGGCCCGCACGGACAGCACCAGCTCGGCACGCGGCCCCTTCACCGGGTCCGCGAGCGCCGCCGTGGGGTCGGTCATGGGCCGCGCGGACATGCCGAGGGTGGCGTAGCGCACGATGTCGCCCTCGTGGAAGCGGAGCACCTCGATGCGGTCCGTGCCGAGGAACGTGACCGCCGCGCGGGCGTCCGGTTCGCCGAGCGCCGTACGCAGCCGGGCCTCGACCAGAGGAAGAACATCAGCCATGCGGCGAGCATAGAACTCGTCAGCACCGGGCAAAGCAGAGCCTTGACACGACGGCCGGCTGATACGCTGAGCCGGTGGTTTCGGGCAGCACGCTGAAGCGTCCCGATCAAGTCCCGAACGCCTGTACGACTCTCCCCACTCGCGGGGAAATCCCCCAGGGGATCGTGGATCGTCCCTCACGAGGGACCGGCCGGAGGAGGTGGGGCTGGCATGGACCGAAGTCGACCGTGCAGTATCACCCGCTCTTCCGCCCGTTGATGTAGCTGTTCCCTGTCCGGCTGCCTTTCGCCCTCGCGCGTCTTCATCGGAAGAGCACGTCGTTTCGTTCTGTCTGATCTGCCCCAGTAGCTGAATCAGCGACGAATCCCGCCACCGCGACGGTGCGGTGCTCCCCGCTTTGTGGACGTGCCAAACACGCGCAGTCCAGGACGTCCTCATTCCGGGTTGTTCCACCCGTCGTTCCGGCGCCTTTCGTTGCCTGCCCGCGAAGGAGCCCGCCATGTCGATGATCCGCGACCTGCGCGCCGTGGTCCGTCCCTCGTCCCGCATCTCGCTGCGCAAGGAGGGCGGCCCGTACGACCCCACCCGTGACCCCGCGACGACCACCGCCGTCGTCGACTGCGCCGTCTACCGTGACGGCCGCCGCCTGGAGACCGGGGGCGACCAGCTCACACCCCAGGAGGCGATGCGGCTGGTGCGTCGCGACGGGGGCTTCGTGTGGATCGGGATGCATGAGCCGACCGAAGCCGAATTCTCAGGTATCGCCCGGGAGTTCGGGCTGCACCCACTGGCCGTGGAGGACGCCGTCCAGGCCCACCAGCGGCCCAAGCTGGAGCGCTACGACGATTCGCTCTTCACGGTCTTCAAGACCGTCCACTACCTCGACCACGAGCGGCTCTCCGGCAGCAGTGAGGTCGTCGAGACCGGTGAGGTGATGTGCTTCACCGGCCGGGACTTCTTCATCACCGTCCGGCACGGCGGACAGGGCTCCCTGCGGGCCCTGCGGCACCGTCTGCAGGACGACCCCGAACTGCTGGCCAAGGGTCCCTCGGCCGTGCTGCACGCCATCGCCGACCACGTGGTGGACGGCTACATCGCGGTCGCCGACGCGATGCAGGACGACATCGACGAGGTCGAGACCAAGGTGTTCTCGCCGGGCCGCAAGGGCACCCCACGCGGCACGGACGCCGGGGAGATCTACCAACTCAAGCGCGAGGTCCTGGAGTTCAAGCGCGCCGTGGCACCCCTGCTGCGGCCGATGCTGCTGCTGAGCGAGCGTCCGATGCGGCTGGTCGACCCGGAGATCCAGAAGTACTTCCGGGATGTCGCCGACCATGTGGCGCGCGTGCAGGAGCAGGTCACCGGCTTCGACGAACTACTGAACTCCATTCTCCAGGCCAACCTCGCCCAGGCCTCCGTGGCGCAGAACGAGGACATGCGGAAGATCACCTCGTGGGCCGCGATCATCGCCGTGCCGACGATGGTGTGCGGGGTGTACGGGATGAACTTCGACTACATGCCGGAGACCCACTGGAAGTACGGCTATCCGGTGATCCTCAGTGTCACGGTGGCCATCTGTCTGGGCATCCACCGGACGCTGAAGCGCAACGGCTGGCTCTGAACGCGTGAGGGCCCGCGGAGCCCCTGGATAGGCTGGCCCCATGACAAGCGAGCTGCTCGAGCGGGCCCTCATCGAGGAGGCCACGAAGAAGTCCGGCCTCATCTGGGTCAAGGGGTCCGGCGGGCCGGCCCGCGCGCTGTGGCATGTGTGGCACGAGGGTGCCGCGTGCGTGGTCGGCGACGGGCCCGGGGAACAGCCGCTGCCGGGACTCGCCGACGGCGGCCCGGCCGAGGTGACGGTGCGCAGCAAGGACAAGGGCGGCCGGCTGGTCTCCTGGAGCGCGACGGTCGTGGAAGCGGCGCCGGGCTCCCAGGTGTGGACGGCGACGGTCGCCGAGCTCAAGGGCAAGCGGCTCAACGCGCCCGACGGCGAGGTGATGCCCGAGCGCTGGGCCCGCGAGTGCCGGGTGCTGCGGCTGGAGCCGACGGGGGCGACCTCGCCCCTCCCCGGGGGTTCCCTGGCCGAAGCGCCCCTGCCCACCCCCGCGACCACCCGGCAGCCGGCCCCGGCGGGGCTCCCCAGGCTGCTGCTGGGAAGGAAGCGGCGCTAGGGCCTGTCCGGCGGAGCGAGCCGGAGCAGACCGGCGGTGCCGTGCCCGGGAGCCCGGGTGATCGGGGTCTGGCGCCGCTGTCCGCAAGGCGGAGGAGGGCGGCGACGCGCGAGGGGGGTGCCCGCTCGGCCGAAGCCGGGAGCCGGGGAGTCGGCAACCGACGACAGCGCCTAGGACGTCGGGAGCTTCTTGCCGTAGTCCAGGGTGTCGTCCTTGGCGGGCTGCTGCAGGGGGAAGTCGGTGCCCCAGGCCGAGAAGGTGAGGGTGCCCGCCCGGCCGGCCCGCACCATGCGCAGGGGGTACGGCTTACCCTCGAGCGAGACGTCCAGGGTGCCGCCGGAACCCTCGTCGCCGGTGACGCGGATGGTGCGTACACCGGCCTGCTCGTGGTGGCCGTCGGTGGCCAGCTCGCCGTGCAGGGTCAGCAGACCACTGAGCAGCACACCCTTATCGGTGAAGCCGATGAACTTCTTGTACGACGGATCGCCCTGCGGCACCTTCACATACTTCGAGGCGAGCTTGTCGGCCGCCGCCGCGTCCGTCGTGCCGTCGCCCTTGCCGTCGTCCCCTCCGTCCCCCTGGCCCTCGTCCTCGTCCGGCCCCTGTCCCCAGAACCCCGCGTCGGCCTTCAGGTAGAGCTCGTCGTCGACCCGCAGCAGACGAAAGGTCACCCCGTCGGTCGTGACCGAGCCGATGCCGCCCTTCTCCTTCAACCGCATGTCGAGCGTGTACGTGCGTCCGCTGGTGACCACGGTCCCGTGCAGCCGCACCGCGCCGACCGACGCCGCGGCCTTCTGCGCTCTGCTCTGGATCTGGTCGGCGGGCAGCCGGCCGACACCGTTGGTGCCCTCGTTCGGATCCTCGGAACATCCCGTGAGCACCGTCCCCGAGACAAGCAGTGCGCACACGGCGCCGGCCAGCGTGGCCCTGCGGGAACGGCCCTGGGAGATCGACATCACAGGCGGGCTGCCTCTCTTACGGGGGACCTGAACGGCGTACCGCAGGGTACCGGGGCCGTGAGGGCCGGGCGGAGCCAGTCCGTCCGGACCGGCCCTGAGCGCACGGCCGAACGGGACGGGCTAGCCTGAAGCCCACCCGAGCGGGCCATCCGGACCACGGACGCAGGCAGCACACAGCAACGAAAGACCCCGCACGCAAAGGAGCCGCCGCCATGGCAGCGGGTGCCCCCCGGTTCTTCGTCTCACATGTCTCCGGTGTCGCGGTCTTCGACCCGGCCGGCGACCAGGTGGGGCGTGTGCGCGATCTGGTCGTCATCCTGCGGCCCGGCCGGCGCCCGCCGAGACTGCTCGGCCTGGTGGTCGAACTCTCCACCCGCCGCCGCATCTTCCTGCCCATGACCCGGGTGACGGCCGTGCAGTCCGGCCAGGTCATCACCACCGGCGTGCTCAACGTACGGCGCTTCGAGCAGCGGCCCACCGAGCGGCTGGTCTTCGGGGAACTCCTCGACCGGCGGGTGACGCTGGTGGAGACCGACGAGGAGGTCACCGTCCTCGATCTGTCGGTGCATCAGCTGCCGGCCCGGCGCGAGTGGGAGATCGACCGGGTCTTCGTCCGCAAGGGGAAGAAGGGCGGCGCGTTCCGCCGCAGCAAGGGCGAGGCGCTGACCGTGGAGTGGTCCGCGGTGACCGGCTTCTCCCTGGAGGAGCAGGGGCAGGGCGCCGAGAACCTGCTCGCCACCTTCGAGCAGCTGCGCCCCGCCGACCTCGCCAACGTCCTGCACCACCTCTCCCCCAAACGGCGGGCGGAGGTCGCCGCCGCCCTCGACGTCGACCGGCTCGCGGACGTCCTGGAGGAGCTGCCCGAGGACGACCAGATCGAGATCCTCGGCAAGCTGAAGGAGGAGCGCGCCGCCGACGTCCTGGAGGCCATGGACCCCGATGACGCGGCCGACCTGCTCGCCGAGCTGCCGGAGGAGGACCAAGAGCGGCTGCTGGGCCTGATGAAGCCGTCCGACGCGGCCGACATGCGGCGCCTGATGTCGTACGAGGAGCACACGGCGGGCGGTCTGATGACGACCGAGCCGATCGTGCTGCGGCCCGACGCCACCGTCGCGGACGCCCTCGCCCGCATCCGTGAACCCGACCTCTCCCCCGCGCACGCCGCGCAGATCTACGTCTGCCGCCCGCCCGAGGAGACGCCCACCGGCAAGTACCTGGGCACGGTGCACTTCCAGCGGCTGCTGCGCGATCCCCCGTACACGCTGGTCGGCTCGATGCTGGACGAGGATCTGCAGACCCTGGACCCGGACGCGGCGCTGCCCGTGGTCGCCGGGTTCTTCGCCACGTACGACATGGTGGCGGCGCCCGTGGTCGACGAGGCGGGCTCGCTGCTGGGCGCGGTGACGGTGGACGACGTACTGGACCACATGCTGCCCGAGGACTGGCGGGAGACCGAGTTCCACCTGGACGAGGAGGTGGCGTCCGATGGCGGCTGAGCGCGACGGCGTGCGCGAGCGGCTGCCGGCGGGTGCCACGGCGGCGGGGCGGCCGCGCACGCCCCGTCTGGACCAGCCGCGCCCGCCCCGGCGCCGGCTCCTGCCCGAGTGGGACCCGGAGGCCTTCGGGCGGCTGTCGGAGAGCGTGGCGCGGTTCCTGGGCACCGGGCGGTTCATCGTCTGGATGACGTTCGTCATCATCCTGTGGGTGCTGTGGAACGTGTTCGCGCCGAAGGAGCTGCGCTTCGACGAGTACCCGTTCATCTTCCTGACCCTGATGCTGTCCCTCCAGGCCTCCTACGCGGCCCCGCTGATCCTGCTCGCGCAGAACAGGCAGGACGACCGCGACCGGGTCAACCTGGAGCAGGACCGCAAACAGAACGAGCGGTCGATCGCGGACACCGAGTATCTGACCCGGGAGATCGCCGCCCTGCGGATCGGGCTCGGCGAGGTGGCCACCCGGGACTGGATCCGCTCGGAGCTCCAGGACATGGTCAAGGACCTGGAGATCCGGCAGAACGGACACAAGGAGCACCACGGCCCCTATCCGGCCATGCGGGCGGAAGGGCCACCGGGACGTGACGCAGAAGACCGCTGACGCCCTTACCGGCGGGTGCACCCGGCGCCGTACCATCGTCCTATGGCTACGGAAGACGCGGTGCGTGAAGCACTGGCGACGGTGAACGACCCCGAGATCAACCGGCCCATCACCGAACTCGGCATGGTCAAATCGGTGGAGATCGGTGCGGACGGGGCGGTCGCCGTCACCGTGTACCTGACGGTCTCCGGCTGCCCCATGCGGGACACCATCACTCAGCGCGTGACGGACGCGGTCTCGGGGGTCGACGGTGTCACCCGGGTCGAGGTGACGCTGGACGTCATGAGCGACGAGCAGCGCAAGGAGCTGGCTAACGCCCTGCGCGGCGGCCAGGCCGAGCGCGAGGTGCCGTTCGCGAAGCCGGGCAGTCTGACCCGGGTGTACGCGGTCGCGTCCGGCAAGGGCGGCGTCGGCAAGTCGTCGGTGACGGTGAACCTGGCGGCGGCGATGGCGGCCGACGGGCTGAAGGTCGGTGTCGTGGACGCCGACATCTACGGCCACTCCGTGCCGCGCATGCTGGGGGCCGACGGGCGTCCCACCCAGGTCGAGAACATGATCATGCCGCCGTCGGCGCACGGCGTGAAGGTCATCTCCATCGGCATGTTCACCCCGGGCAACGCGCCCGTGGTGTGGCGCGGCCCGATGCTGCACCGCGCGCTCCAGCAGTTCCTCGCGGACGTGTACTGGGGCGACCTGGACGTGCTGCTGCTCGACCTGCCGCCCGGCACCGGTGACATCGCGATCTCCGTGGCCCAGCTGGTGCCGAACGCCGAGATCCTGGTCGTCACCACGCCCCAGCAGGCGGCGGCGGAGGTGGCCGAGCGGGCCGGTTCCATCGCCGTGCAGACGCATCAGAAGATCGTCGGGGTGGTGGAGAACATGTCGGGCCTGCCGTGTCCGCACTGCGACGAGATGGTCGACGTCTTCGGCACGGGCGGCGGCCAGTCGGTCGCCGACGGTCTGACCCGGACCACCGGTACGACCGTTCCGGTACTCGGCGCGATCCCGATCGACGTCCGGCTGCGCGAGGGCGGCGACGAGGGCATGCCCGTGGTGCTGTCCGACCCGGACTCCCCCGCCGGCTCGGCGCTCCGCTCGATCGCCGGCAAGCTGGGCGGCCGGCAGCGGGGCCTGTCGGGCATGTCCCTGGGGATCACCCCGCGCAACAAGTTCTGAGTGCTGAGGCGGTGCACGCCGAGGTTCTGAGGCAGAGCGCGCGAGAAGGGCGCCGTCCGCGAGGACGGCGCCCTTCTCGCGTACGCGCCCGGATCACCGTGTACGGCCCGGCCGACGGTCGGCACAGGCGTCGTACGCGTCACTCTCGTACGCGCCAGCCGTCGTAGACGCCAGCCCGCGTAGGCGTCAGCCGGCGTAGACGTCAGCCGTCGTAGACGTCAGCCGTCGTACGCGTCACTCTCGTACGCGCCAGCCGTCGTAGGCGTCAGCCGGCGTAGGCATCAGCCGGCGTAGGCATCAGCCGGCGTAGGCGTCAGCCGTCGTACGCGGCGATGTCCTTGACCACGGCGAAGCCGAGACCGTACGCGCTCATCCCTCTGCCGTACGCTCCCACGTGCACGCCCGCCTGTGTGGAACCGGCGAGCACCCAGCCGAACTCGGACTCCCGGTAGTGGAACGGCGTGGGCACCCCGTCCACGGGCAGGGACAGCGTCGACCAGTCCTCGCCCTCCAGATCGTCGGCCAGGGCCCAGGCCGTCTCCGTCTGCTGTTCCAGCCAGTCGTCGCGCAGGGAGTGGTCCATCTGGCCGGGCCAGGTGAAGGACAGCAGCCCCACTCCGGCGAGCCAGGCGGCGGAGGAGACCGAGGTGGCCTCCAGCAGACCGGTGCCGTCGGCGCTGCGACGGACCGGGTTGGCGGCCACGGTCACCACCACCGCGAACTTCTCCTTGGCCTCCTGGTCACCGCCGGAGGCGACCTCGCTGCGCACCGAGGGCTCGTCACCGTGCCCGACCGATCCGTGCTCGACGGCGCCGTCGGCCGCCAGTCCGACCTGCATCAGCCAGCGCCGGCCCGTGAAGGCCTCGTCGAGGCCGTACCAGGGGAAGGGCGCACGCAGGTAGTCGTCGACCGTACGCCGGGCGGAGGGGACGTATTGTCCGTCCTCCGCGGCCGGCGCCTGCGCGACTGCCGAACTCGTCGTCTCCATGTGCCCGGACGCCTCCTCGCTCTCGTCGGACCGGCGGCCCGCCCCCCTTCGGGCGTACTCTCCGCTCCGCACAACAACTTCGGCAGCATAGCCACCCCACGGCCATGGGCCGGGAAACCGCCCGGCGCATGGGCCGCACGAAGGGCCGGATCGGGCCGTGCACAGCCCGGGTGGAGTATGAGACGCGTCACGTGCGCGGGGCGTGCGCCCTTCGTGCCACCCCGCTCAGGTGGCGTCCATGTCGAAGGGCGGACGGTCGTCGGCCGCCGGACGCTCCGGCTTCTTGCTCATGTCCACGCGGCCACCGGAGGAGCCGGACGAGGAGGGCGTGGCGGCGTCCGTGTCGCGGCCGTGGACGGCGTCCGTGACCTCGGCCATCTCCTTCTTCAGGTCGAAGCCGTTACGGATCTCCTTCAGCCCCAGGTCCTCGTTGTCCAGCTGCTTGCGGATGAACGTCTTGGGGTTGAGGTCCTCGAACTCGAAGTCCTTGAACTCGGGGCCGAGCTCCTGCCGGATGTCCTGCTTGGCGCTGTCCGAGAAGTCCCGGATCTTCCGGATCGTACGGGTCACGTCCTGGATGACCTTGGGGAGCTTGTCCGGACCGAAGACAAGCACGGCGAGGACGATGAGCGTCACCAGCTCGAGCGGTCCTATGTCATTGAACACCTGAAGCTCCTCGCGATGCCTTCGGTCCTCGGCCCTCGGTGCCGGCCGCCTGTGGTCCTCCGTGGTCCGGGCCGGATCCACGGTACCCGGCCATCCCCCGCGGCCGGTACCGTCCCGGACGTCGATGTGCCGCTCAGCCGCCGTCCGAGGAGCCGAGCACCAGCGACACCTTCCGCTCCTCGCCGTCGCGTTCCAGGGTGAGCTCCAGCCGGTCGCCCGGGCGGTGGGCACGGGTCTTGACGATGAGTTCCTCCCCCGAGTGGACGCGTCGGCCGTCGACCTCCGTGATGACGTCACCGGCCTTGATGCCGGCCCTGGCTCCGGGGCCGCCGGTGCTGACGGGGGGTCCGCCGTCGTGGCCCTTGGCTGCCACGCGGGCGCCGTCGCCGCCGTAGTCCATGTCGAGGGTGATGCCGATCACGGGGTGGGTCGCCTTCCCCGTGTTGATCAGCTCCTCGGCTACGCGCTTGCCCTGGTTGACCGGGATGGCGAAGCCGAGCCCTATGGAACCGGCCTGACCACCGTCCGGGTCGGCGCCACCGGCGGAGCGAATGGCCGAGTTGATGCCGATCACCCTGCCCTGGGCGTCGAGGAGGGGGCCGCCGGAGTTGCCGGGGTTGATCGGCGCGTCGGTCTGCAGAGCGTCGACGTACGACACGTCGGTCCCGTCGCCGTTCTCGCCGCCGGCGGTGATGGGCCGCTCCCGGGCGCTGATGATGCCGGCGGTGACCGTGCCGGCCAGGTCGAAGGGGGCGCCGATGGCGACGACGGGGTCGCCGACGCGCACGTTGTCGGAGTTCCCGAGGGGCAGCGGGGCGAGGCCGCGGACGCCCTTGACCTTCACGACGGCGAGGTCATAGCCGCTGTCCCGGCCCACGACGGTGGCCTCGGCGGTGTCGCCGCTGTGGAAGGTGACGGTGATCTCGCCGTCGTCCCCGGCGGGCCCGACGACGTGGTCGTTGGTGAGGATGTGGCCGCGCTCGTCGAGCACGAAGCCGGTGCCGGTGCCGGCCGCTCCGCCGCCGCTGACGTGCAGGGTGACGACGCTGGGCAGTGCCTGTGCGGCGATTCCGGCGATGCTGTCCGGGTCGCGGGCGGCGTCCTCCTCGGCGGCCTGCGGCAGTTCCACGGTTCCCAGGCCGCCGTTGCGCTCCAGATAACCGCCGACGATCCCACCGACACCGCCGGAGACGAGCGCGAGCAACAGCGCGCCCCCGACGATCGCCCGCCGGGCACGCCTGCGGCGCTGCTCACGGTCCATCAGGACGGGCTCGGCCCGCTGCAACGGCGCACCCGCCGCTGCCGCCGCCCAGGGGTCGTAGCGGCCCCAGGGATCGGCGGGCGGGGACTGCGTCGTCGGGCCCGGGTGCCCCTGGGCGGGGACGGCCGGGGCGGTGTCCGCGACCGGGGGCGACGCGGGGCTCTCCGCCGCCCCGTGCCCCGGCGCATCCGCCGGATGCCCCGCCCCGGCCGGTGCGGGCACGGCAGCCATCACACCGTGCGCCGGAGTACCCGCCGGGTGCTGCACGGGCGGCGCGGGGGCCCAGGGCCCCGGCTCACCGTACGGCGGAGTGCTGTACGGGTCGGGGTCGTGCAACGGCCGCGCCCACCCGGAACCGGCTTCGTCACCCTGCCCGGCGACCTCACCGGCCCCGGCGACACCCGGTCGGCGTTGCTCGCCGACGGCTGGGGCCGCGGCGACAGGAGCACCGGGCACGATCCCCTCAGCGGCCGGGCCACCGGGGTCGTGAACCCCGGTCGCGGAAGCGACAGGCGCCGCAGGCCCCCCGGACCCGGCCCCGCCCGACACCACGACGGACGATCCGACCGAGCCCTCGGCCTCAGAACCAGCGGGCACGACGACAGGGGCCGCCGCCGCAGGCCCCTCGGGGCGGCCCGGGGCAGGTACCGGAACGCGGCCCCCGGGCGCGGAGGCGGCCGGTTCCGCGGGCCCCCCGGACCCCGCCCCGCCCGACACCACGGCGGACGAACCGCCCGAACCACCGGCCTCAGAACCAGCGAACTCGGCGACAGGGGCCGCCGCCGCAGGCCCCTCGGGGTTGCCCGGGGCGGGCCCGGTGGCGGGCATGGCCGACCGGGGCGCCGCGTCCACGGGTGTGTCCGTCCCCTTGTCCGAGGACGCGGGAGCGGCAGGGGCACCGCGCCGCTCGGGGGGCGCCGGCGCCTCAGGAACCGGGGCCGTAGCCGGGCGCCCCGGCGGGGTGCTCCCGGTGTTCAGGGGCCGGTCGAGTTCGTAGTCGCCGTCGTGGGTGCCGGTGGTGGCAGGCGCCCCGGTCGGGCGGGCCAGTTCGAAGTCCCCGTCGGGTGTCTCCGGAGGCCCGGTCGGCTCATTCCCCGAAGGGTCCGGCTTCCCCTTGTTCATGCTCTCCCCACAGCTGGACACTGGCTCGGCGCCCGGCCGCGAGGGCCTGGGCGCGCCACCAGGAATTCAACCAGGTTCGCGCGCCCCTGCGCAGTGGACGGTCAGCGGGCCGTGCGGGAGGTGAGGGTGGGCGTGGGGGTCGGTGTCGCACCGGCGGTGACGGCTCCGGGGGCCCTGAGCCCTGCGGACACCGCGGCCCAGGCGGCCGGTGTGAGCGGCGGCGTGCCGCCCGGCGGGCGTATCAGCGGGGACACCGCCGTCGCACCGCCTTGAGCGGCTTGCGGAATGCCGGGCAGCAGCGGCGCCGAGGCCACGGTCGGGGCCACGGAGGTGCCCCCCGGCGCGCCCTGGCCCGTCATGTGGCCCAGCAGTGGCCCGACGCCCCTGCGACGCGTCTCGGACGGCGTCGTGGCCGCGCCCGCGCCCTGCGTCCGCACCGGCGTCACATTGCTGCCCTTGCCCGAGCCGCGCGCCGCCGTGTCGACGGGCCCGCTCGCGGTGACCCCGCCCAGCGCGATCGCCGCCAGCGACACCGCCCCGGCGGCGACGAAGGCGAACCGCAGTCCGCGCGAGGAGGGCCGGTCGATCTCGTGGCGGCCGGAAGCGTGCGGGCCGAGGAGCTGGCCGCCCGCCGCCGGTTCGTGCCGCCGGACGGGCGTGTAGGCGAACTCGAAGCGCTCGCCGCGCCTGGGCCCGAAGGCCCCGGAGGAGCCGAACCGCCCGGACGCGCCGCCCGGCAGCCCGCCGCCACCCAGCGGCGACCCGCCGTCGCCGAGGTCGCCTCCGGCCGGTAGCCCCTGGAGGCGGGCCAGGAAGCTCTCGGAGGGCGGCGGCGGGGCCACCTCCGCGAAGACGTTCTTCAGACGGCGCTGCGCGTCCACCTCCGCCTTGCACTTCGCGCAGGTCGCGACATGCGCCAGTACGCGCTCACGCGCGTCATGACCGAGCTCACCGTCCACCAGGGCGGAGAGTCGGTCTCCCAGATGCTCCTCTGCGAGGTGTCCCTCGAAGGACTTCGGCTGTGAACCGCTCACGCGCTCGCGCCCCCTCCTCCCAGTGCGGGAACACGCTGCACCAAGGGACGACGCTCCGCTCGCGCCTTGGGCGAGCGGTGCGCGAGGGCCTTGCGCAGCTGGGAACGGCCGCGGTGGATCCGCGAGCGGACGGTGCCGAGCTTGACGCCCAGGGTGGCCGCGATCTCCTCGTACGACAGCCCTTCGATGTCGCACAGCACGACGGCGGCGCGGAACTCGGGGGCGAGGGTGTCGAGGGCCTGCTGGACGTCCGCGTCGAAGTGGGCGTCGTTGAACACCTGCTGGGGCGTGGGCTCCTTGCTGGGCAGTCGCTCGGCCGCGTCGTCGCCGAGCGCGTCGAAGCGGATCCGCTGCTTGCGGCGGACCATGTCCAGGAAGAGGTTGGTGGTGATGCGGTGCAGCCAGCCCTCGAAGGTGCCGGGCGTGTACGTCGACAGGGAGCGGAAGACGCGGACGAAGACCTCCTGGGTGAGGTCCTCGGCGTCGTGCTGGTTGCCGGTGAGGCGGTAGGCGAGCCGGTAGACCCGGCCGCTGTGCATGCTGACGATCTCCTCCCAGCTGGGCGGAGTCCACGCCTGCCCGTCCGCGTCGCCGGAGAAGGTCGCGGTCTGGGCCGGGTCGCCGGCGCGGTGATGGTCAGCAGCGGTGTCGTTCACGGATTTCGGCCTGCCCGCCGATCCGAGGATGCGCCGCAGCACTCCTCCGCGATCCACAGGTGCAGCCGCACCTCCCCTGTCGGCTCTGGTGGTGTCCAGTGGAGCCCCTACCATAGCCACCTCGCCCGTTAGCTCCGGATAAGCGGTTTTACGAGAATTTGATCTGAGCTGCCACGGCTCGTACGGCTGCGTCAGCACTTGCTCGGCGTCCCCGTCCACTCCCTACCCCCCGGTCACGGCACACACCACCTGCTCACCCTCTTTAAACGACCGGTCCCATCAGCAGGTTCCCGACGCCAACGGATACAGTCACGCCCAGGCAACCACGGGGACAGGAGAGGGTCATTACCGCCAACCGGCAGACGAGCTGGGCGTTCGCCGACGCCTATGTCGCCGAGGAGGAGGCGCTGCACTGGGCCCGCGACCGGGCCCGCCAGGCAGGCCTGCGCTCGGTGTCACCCGGCACGGGCGCGGCCCTGCGGTTGCTCGCCGCCACCGTGGACGCCAAAGCGGTCGCGGAGATCGGCACCGGCTGCGGAGTCTCCGGGATCCATCTGCTGCACGGTATGCGGCCGGACGGGGTCCTGACCACGGTCGACCAGGAGCCGGAGCACCAGCAGTCCGCCCGCCAGGCGTTCCGCGACGCCGGTTTCGCCGGGAACCGGGCCCGCTTCATCCCGGGCCGCGCGCTGGACGTGCTGCCCCGGCTCGCGGACGCCGGGTACGACCTCGTGTTCTGCGACGGCGACCGCGTCGAATACCAGGACTATCTCGCTGAATCGTTGCGCCTGCTGCGCCCCGGAGGCCTGGTCGCCTTCGAAGGTGTCTTCGCGAACGGACGCACGGTCGACTCCGGTCCGCAGCCCTCGGAAGTGCTGCGGCTGCGCGAGCTGGTGCGGGCCGTCCGGGAGAGCCAGGAGCTGGTGTCGTCGCTGCTGCCGGTGGGAGACGGGCTGCTCTGCGTCGTGAAACGGTGACCCGGCGACCGTGACCGTCACCGGGAGCGGGACCAGGAACGGGAACGGGAACGGGGGACCGGAGAACAGGACCGGCCACTTCCCGTAGCACCGCGCCCCGCGCCGGTGGACACCCTTCGCTCGTACGCAAACAGCCGCCCCGGCACCGTGTGCGGCACCGGGGCGGCTGAAAGGGTATGGTCGCTTGCGCGTCAGCCGACGACCTTCTTGAGTGCGTCGCCGAGCGCGTCGGCCTCATCCGGAGTCAGCTCGACGACGAGCCGACCGCCGCCTTCGAGCGGAACGCGCATGACGATGCCCCGCCCCTCCTTGGTCACCTCGAGCGGGCCATCACCCGTCCGCGGCTTCATGGCCGCCATGCTCGTTCCCCTTCCTGAAACCCAGCTAAACCGTCTGAGCCGACGGCCCACTGAAGGGCACCTGCGGTCCTTGAAGCAGGACACACGCCACCGGCATCGAACACATTGCTTCCAGGCCATTATCCCGCATCGCAGCACCCTATGACCAACATCAGTCGGCATCGCTTGGGCAACGCGCGCGAGCAAAACCACTC
Source organism: Streptomyces sp. NPDC086080 (assembly GCF_044540255.1). Lineage (NCBI taxonomy): Bacteria > Bacillati > Actinomycetota > Actinomycetes > Kitasatosporales > Streptomycetaceae > Streptomyces > Streptomyces sp. NPDC086080. The sequence continues at coordinate 258,635 of NZ_JBITRU010000002.1, read as the reverse complement.
AATTCGGCGATGTGACTGCGATACTGCGCCACCGCACACAGTTCCGGCGTCCGGAAACGGACGGGAACGGTTTGACGCAGGTCACACGGAGGGCCCGCTCCCATGCCGGTGATCTCCGTCATGCTGTCCTGCAGACGAGGACGTACTCACCGGTACGTCCCGAGCCGCACACGGAGGGACACACCATGGCCGACACCGTGCTCTACGAGGTGAGCGACGGACTCGCGACGATCACGCTGAACCGCCCCGAGGCGATGAACGCGCTCAACGTCGCGGCGAAGGTCGCCCTCCGGGACGCGGTCCGGTCCGCCGCGGAGGACCACGCCGTACGGGCCGTGCTGCTCACGGCGGCCGGTGACCGGGCGTTCTGCGTCGGGCAGGACCTCAAGGAGCACATCGGACTGCTGATCGAGGACCGGGAGACCGGGTCGGGGCAGACCATGAGCACCGTGCGCGAGCACTACAACCCGATCGTGAAGGCGATCGCCGGGGCCGCGAAGCCCGTGGTCGCGGCGGTGAACGGGGTCGCGGCGGGCGCAGGCTTCGGTTTCGCGCTGGCCGCGGACTACCGGATCGTCGCGGACACGGCGGCGTTCAACACCTCGTTCGCCGGGGTCGCGCTGACCGCGGACTCCGGGATCTCCTGGACGCTGCCGCGCGTGGTCGGCCCCGGGCGCGCCACCGACCTGCTGCTCTTCCCGCGCAACATCTCCGCACAGGAGGCGTACGAACTGGGCATCGCGAACCGGCTGGTGCCGGCGGCGGAGCTCCGGGCGGAGGCGGAGAAGGTGGCCCGCGCGCTGGCCGACGGGCCGACGGTGGCGTACGCGGCGCTGAAGGAGTCCGTGGCGTACGGGCTGAGCCACTCGCTGGAGGAGGCCCTGGAGAAGGAGGACGAGCTCCAGACCCGGGCGGGCTCCTCGGAGGACCACGCGATCGCGGTGCGGGCGTTCGTCAACAAGGAGAAGCCGACGTACCTGGGCCGCTGAGCCCCGGGTCGCGGCGCCGTCCGAGGCTGCGGGCCGGTTGTGGCCGGGCGCGCAGTTCCCCGCGCCCCTCGGACCGCGCTGAGCCCTCCGGGACCGGGGGCCGACGGGAACTGCGGGTGCGTCGTGGCCGGGCGCGCAGTTCCCCGCGCCCCTCGGACCGCGCTGAGCCCCCCGGGACCGGGGGCCGACGGGAACCGCGGGTGCGTCGTGGCCGGGCGCGCGCGCAGTTCCCCGCGCCCCTTAAGGGGTGCTTCTCATCGCGCAGGTTTCCAGGTGGTCGTCGACCAGTCCGCACGCCTGCATCAGGGCGTACGCCGTGGTCGGGCCGACGAAGCGCACGCCGCGCTTCTTCAGTTCCTTGGACAGGGCCGTCGACTCGGGCGTCACCGCCGGGACATCGCTGAGGGACCTCGGTGCCGGGCGGCCGTCCGGGTCGGGAGCGTGGGACCAGATCAGGGTGTCCAGGTCACCGGGCTCCCACGTGGCCAGCAGGCGCGCGTTGGCGAGCGTCGCGTCGATCTTGGCGCGGTTGCGGATGATGCCCGCGTCGGCCAGCAGGCGCTCGCGGTCGGTGTCGGTGAACTCCGCGACCTTGGCGATCTCGAAGTCGGCGAAGGCGGCGCGGAAGCCGGGGCGGCGGCGCAGGATGGTGAGCCAGGACAGGCCGGACTGGAAAGCCTCCAGGCTGAGCCGCTCGAAGAGGGCGTCGTCCCCGTGGACCGGCCGGCCCCACTCCTCGTCGTGGTACGTCACATAGTCCGGTGTGGACAGCGCCCAGGGGCAGCGCGGGAGGCCGTCCTCGCCCGTGGGGGCGGCTGCCGCGCCGGTCACGGCCGCTCGTCCTCGCGGTGCGGCACGGGCTTGTCCATGGACAGGTGCGCCGCGGCGGCGCGGGCACCGGCCAGCGCGGACTCCAGGTCGGCGATCCGGGCGTCGCGCTCGGCGAGTTCGGCTCCCAGACGGCCGAGGGCGTCGTCCACGTCGGCCATGCGGTAGCCGCGGGCGGCGAGCGGGAAGCGCAAACCGTCCACGTCCGCGCGGCTGACCGGGCGGTCCGGCGGGAGATGGTCCACCAGGCGCTCGGGCCCGGCCTCGGGCAGCGGGCCCTTGTCGCCGCCGCCCACCACGGCCAGGGTCACCGCGGCCACCACGACGGCGAGCGCGACGACCAGGAACAGGAACATAACCATCGCCGGGGCCCCCACGGTCGGATGAGTCGGAGTGAGTCGAGGAGTAGGAGTGGGTCGAGGAGTCGGAGTGCGTGCATCGCATGCGGGTCGGAGTCGGATGTGTGGCTCCGATCGTGCCATGCGAGTCTGACACCCGGGGCCGCCGGGCGGACGGAGACGGCCCGGACGGACGGAAGAGGAGAGGTCACAGGGGATGCTCAGGCTGGGCAGGCGGGAATTCGCACCGCACGAGCGGGTGATCATGGCGATCGTGAACCGGACCCCGGACTCCTTCTACGACCAGGGCGCCACGTTCCACGACGAGCCGGCGCTCACGCGGGTGGAGCAGGCCGTGGCCGAGGGCGCGGCGATCATCGACATCGGCGGGGTGAAGGCCGGTCCGGGCGAGGAGGTCACCGCCGAGGAGGAGGTACGGCGGACGGTCGGCTTCGTCGCCGAGGTGCGGCGGCGCTTCCCGGACGTGGTGATCAGCGTGGACACATGGCGCCACGAGGTCGGCGAGGCCGCGTGCGAGGCCGGCGCGGACGTACTGAACGACGCGTGGGGCGGGGTCGATCCGCGGCTCGCGGAGGTCGCCGCGCGGTACGGGGCGGGGCTGGTGTGCACCCACGCGGGCGGCTCGCAGCCGCGCACCCGGCCGCACCGGGTGTCGTACGACGACGTCATGGCCGACATCCTCGACGTGACCGTGGGGCTGGCGGAGCGGGCGGTGTCCCTGGGGGTGCCGCGGGAGTCGGTGATGATCGATCCGGGGCACGACTTCGGGAAGAACACGCGGCACAGTCTTGAGGCGACGCGGCGGCTGGGCGAGATGGTGGCCACGGGGTGGCCGGTGCTGGTGTCGCTGTCCAACAAGGACTTCGTGGGGGAGACGTTGGACCGGCCGGTCAAGGAGCGGGTCGTGGGGACGCTCGCCACGACGGCGGTGTCGGCGTGGTTGGGGGCGCGGGTGTACCGGGTGCATGAGGTCGCCGAGACCCGGCAGGTGCTGGACATGGTGTCGGCGATCGCCGGGGAGCGGGAGCCGGCTGTGGGGCGGCGGGGGCTGGCGTAGCAGGCCGGGGCGCGTCCGCTGGGGGCAAGGTCTTGGGTGGGGGTGGGGGTGGGGGTGTGGGTGGGTGTGGGGCGGGTGGGGGGTTGGGTTTGTTTCGCCCCCGCCGCCCCTTCCCGTCCCGTCCCGGGGGCGCTGCCCCCGGGCCCCCGGGCCTTTGCCCACCCGCCGCCCGGCTCGGGGGTGGGGAAGGCACCGTATGGGGGGGGTGGGGCAGGCGCCGTGCAAAAGGCTCTGGAGCCTTTAGCGGCCCGCTTCCTTCGAGACCAGGGCCACTGCTTCCTCCACGTCGTCCGTGACGTGGAAGAGCATGAGGTCCTTCTCCGCCGCCTTGCCCTGGGCGATGACCGAATTGCGGAGCCAGTCGACCAGGCCGCCCCAGTAGTCCGTGCCGAACAGGACGATGGGGAACTGGGTGACCTTCTGGGTCTGGACGAGGGTCAGGGCCTCGAAGAGCTCGTCGAGCGTGCCGAGACCGCCGGGCAGGGCCACGAAGCCCTGCGCGTACTTCACGAACATCAGCTTGCGGACGAAGAAGTAGCGGAAGTTCAGGCCGATGTCGACGTAGCGGTTCAGCCCTTGCTCAAAGGGCAGTTCGATGCCGAGGCCGATCGACATGCCGTCCGCCTCGAGCGCGCCCTTGTTCGCCGCCTCCATGGCCCCGGGGCCACCGCCGGTGATCACCGCGAAGCCCGCTTTGACCAGGCCCCGGCCGAGCCGCACCCCGGCGTCGTACTCCGGCGAGTCCACCGGTGTGCGTGCCGAGCCGAAGACACTGATGGCGGGCGGGAGTTCGGCCAGCGTACCGAAGCCCTCGATGAACTCCGCCTGGATGCGCAGCACCCGCCACGGGTCCGTATGGACCCAGTCGGAGGGGGCGCGCCCGTCCAGCAGCCGCTGGTCGGTGGTGCTCGCCTGCACCTGTCCCCTCCGTCGGAGGACCGGACCCAGTCTCCGCTCGTCCGGTGGCTGCTGCTTACCCTCCGGGTTGCCGGTAGCCATGTGCGCTCCCTCCATGTGCCAGGTCGTACCGCCTCAGCGTAGATCTCCGCGGGTTACGTACGGGGGACGTCAGCATGTCCACGCGAGAGCGTTCCAAACGCCTCGGCGCCCGTGGCCGCTCACGCGGTCAGCCAGGACCGCAGGCGCTCCTCCGCCACGAGGATCTTCGCGGTGTCCACGCGCTCGTCCCGCTTGTGGGCCAGGTGCGGGTTCCCGGGGCCGTAGTTGACCGCCGGGATGCCCAGCGAGGAGAAGCGGGAGACGTCGGTCCAGCCGTATTTGGGCTGCGGGGTGCCGCCCACCGCCTCGATGAAGGCCGCCGCGGCCGGGTGGGAGAGGCCGGGACGTGCCGCGCCGCTGTGGTCGTCGACGACGAACTCCGCCACACCGCAGTCCGCGAAGACCTCACGGACATGGGCCAGCGCCTCGTCCTCCGTACGGTCCGGGGCATAACGGAAGTTCACGGTGACGACGCACTCGTCGGGGATGACGTTGCCGGCCACCCCGCCGGAGATGCCGACCGCGTTCAGCCCCTCGCGGTACTCCAGGCCGTCGATCAGCGGGTAGCGCGGCTCGTAGGCGGCCAGGCGGGCGAGGATCGGGGCGGCGGAGTGGATCGCGTTGGAGCCCATCCAGCCGCGCGCGGAGTGGGCGCGCTCGCCGGTGGTCTTCAGCAGCACGCGCAGCGTGCCCTGGCAGCCGCCCTCCACCTGGCCGTCGGAGGGCTCCAGCAGCACCGCGAAGTCGCCCTCCAGCCACTCGGGACGCGCCTCGGCCACATGCTTCAGGCCGTTGAGGTCGGCGGCGACCTCCTCGTTGTCGTAGAACACGTAGGTCAGATCGCGGTTCGGGGCGGGGACGGTGGCCGCGAGCCGCAGCTGGACGGCCACGCCCGCCTTCATGTCGCAGGTGCCGCAGCCCCACAGGGTGCCGTCGGCGTCGAGCCGGGAAGGGACGTTGTCCGCGATCGGGACCGTGTCGATGTGGCCGGCGAGGATCACCCGCTCCGCGCGCCCCAGCCGGGTGCGGGCCACGACGTTGTTGCCGTACCGGTCGACCGTGAGGTGCGGCAGGGCGCGCAGCGCGGACTCGATCGCGTCCGCGAGCGGCTTCTCGGTGCCGCTCTCGGAGGGGAAGTCGACGAGCTGCGCGGTCAGGCGCGCGGCGTCCAGCGTGAGGTCAAGCGGGGTGTCGGCCATGGCGTCGACCCTAACGCCCCGGAACGTCGCCCACTGTTCACACCCGGGTCCCACGGAACCGTACTCTCCAGTACCTTGTACCGCGTGTCAGAGCCGTCACTTCCCTCACAGCGCACGCGCCGCGGCCGTCTGTTCCGCTGGAGTGCGGGTTTCGTGGTGCTGTCCGCGGTCGCCGGATACATCGTGGTGCAGTACGACACCGGGGGCTCCGTGGGCCCCGGATGCAAGGTCGTGTCCGACAAGGGCGACGGCGCGACCTACGAGTTCACGCCCGAGCAGGCGGTGAACGCGGCGACGATCACCGCCGTGGGCACCGCGCGGAACCTGCCCGAGCGGGCCGTGACGATCGCGCTGGCGACCGCTCTGCAGGAGTCGACGCTGCGCAACATCGACTACGGCGACCGTGACTCGCTCGGTCTGTTCCAGCAGCGCCCCTCGCAGGGGTGGGGCACTCCGGAGGAGATCATGGATCCGTCGTACGCGGCGGACAAGTTCTACGAGCATCTCGAGGAGGTGCCGGGCTACACCCGGCTGCCGCTCACCGTCGCCGCGCAGCGGGTGCAGCGCAGCGGTTTCCCGCAGGCGTACGCCAAGCACGAGCCGGACGCCGCGCTGCTGGCCGCCGCCCTCACCGGACGCTCGGCGGCGACGCTGACCTGCGAGGGCCGCCCCGGGACGACCCGGGCCTCGGGCGCGGACGCGGTACGGGCCGCGCTGGCCCGGGACTTCGGGCGGGACGTGCTGACGCCGGCCGGTGCCGAGGTGGGCGGCCCGGACACGTCCTCGCCGTCCGCGGGCGCCGCCGGTGGTGGCGAGGGAGGTCCCGGCAGCGGGTCCGACGGCGACTCCCTCGGCGGTTCCGACGGACGGACCGTCACGCTTCCGGTCGGCGAAGGAGACGGTGCCGAGGCCGGGCGGAGCGCGGGGGCGCGGGGCTGGCAGCTGGCGCACTGGGCCGTGGCCAACGCCTCCGAGCTGCGTATAAAGCGGGTGTCGTACGCGGGGCGGGAGTGGACCGCCGGGCACAGCGACAGCCAGTGGCGGCCGGACGACGGCAAGGGGTCCGTGGACGCGGGGGACGGCGGCGCGGAAGCGGTGCGGATCACGACCGTGCAGTAGTGCGGGCGATCACCCGCAGGTGTTGAAGGAGGGCGGTCCTGCGGCGCATTGCCAACTCTTTGCGATGTCGCACCGCAACCTTCCCGGCGGTCGAGCGGTAGTCACTGCGTCCGAGCCCGACGGCGGCGGTCGACGGCCAGTGGAGCGTCGATCGTCCGCCGGGCGGCCGGGCCACTCATCGTCGTCTGCCGTCGAAGGAGCACCATGTCCCTCCCCCTGACCCGTCGGATCGCCCGTGCCGCGCTGATCGTCGCTGCGGGAGCGGCTGCCGGGGTCGGTGCGGCCGGTTCCGCGAGTGCGGCTCCGCAGCTGCCGGCCGCCCCGAACCTCGGGCTGAACGCCCTGGACGGGGCCACCGGCAACACCGTGGACAACGTGACGAAGGGTGTCGGCAAGACCGCGCCCCGCACGGACGAGGTGACGCCGGCCGCCGGTACGACCGTGAAGAAGGCGGCGCCGGTGGTCAAGCAGCTGCCGACGGACTCGCTGGCGAAGGGCGGCGTGCCGGCGGCGAAGAACCTGCCGGTCCAGGGGCTGCCGATCGGCTAGGCGCCTGGCCTGTGCGGCGACCAGGGTGACGGGGTCCGGGGTGTTCCCCCGGGCCCCGTCACCTTTTTTTGGCGTGCCTGCGCCGGTGCAGGGGCCGTCGCTCGAGACGGTGCCCTGTCCCGGTGGCTGTGCCCACCCTCCCCCATTGCCCAAAGGGCATGGGAGGTATCCCCATCGCCCTGCGGAACGACTGCCCACAGCCGGCCGGGGCGTGCACGTGCGATTGCAGCCGTCGCCCCACCGCGCCCGACAACGCCAGGCTGCGAGGGCGGGGCCGGAATCATGCCCGCCCCACCGCGTGCAGTCGTGCCTCCCCCAGTGCCTTAAGGGCCTGGGAGGTACCCCCAGGGCGATGGGGGTCCCCCCGCTCGAGCGAAGCCGAGAGTGGGGGAGGGTGGGCGCGGCGGCACCCCGTCAGCGCCGGGTTGCGCAACACGCCCCGCCCAGCCCGATCACGGGTCCGGCGTCAGCCGGTCAGGCGGTCGGCCGCTGCCCGGACCCGGGCGTCCGTGGCGGTGAGGGCCACCCGGACGAAGTTCGCGCCCGCGGGGCCGTAGAAGTCGCCGGGGGCCACCAGGATGCCCAGGCCGGCCAGGTGGGCGACCGTGTCCCAGCAGGACTCGTCCCTCGTGGCCCACAGGTAGAGGCTGGCCTCGCTGTGCTCGATGCGGAAGCCGTGGGCGACCAGAGCGTCGCGCAGGACGGCGCGGCGGGCCGCGTAGCGCTCGCGCTGGACGCGGACGTGCTCCTCGTCGCCCAGGGCCGCCACCACGGCCGCCTGCGTCGGCGCGGGGGTCATCATCCCGCCGTGCTTGCGGATCTGCAGCAGCGGACCCAGCACCGCCGGATCACCGGCCAGGAAGGCGGCGCGGTAGCCGGCCAGGTTGGACCGCTTGGACAGGGAGTGGACCGAGACGATGCCGTCGAGGGAGCCGCCGTTGACGTCGGGGTGCAGCACCGAGACCGGGTCGGCCTCCCAGCCCAGCTCGATGTAGCACTCGTCGGAGAAGACGAGGACGCCGTGCTCACGGGCCCAGGCGACGATCCGGGTCAGCTCCTCCTTGGACAGCACCCGGCCGGTCGGGTTGGACGGGGAGTTCAGCCACAGGAGCTTCAGGCCGGCCGGGTCCAGCTCGGTGGGATCGTCGTAGGCCTCGTACTCCGCGCGGGCGAGGCGGGCGCCGACCTCGTACGTCGGGTAGGCCAGGCGCGGGAAGGCGACCCTGTCGCCGGGGCCGAGTCCGAGCTGGGTGGGCAGCCAGGCGACCAGTTCCTTGGAGCCGACGACCGGCAGGACGTGCCGGTGGGTGATCCCGCGGGCCCCCAGCCGGTGCTCCGTCCAGCGGGTGAGGGCGTCACGCAGTTCCGTGGTGCCCCAGACCGTGGGATAGCCCGGGGAGTCCGCCGCGGCGGTCAGGGCCTTCTGGATCAACTCGGGCACCGGGTCGACGGGTGTGCCGACCGAGAGGTCGACGATGCCGTCGGGGTGCCCGGCGGCCGTCTTCTTGTACGGCTCCAGCTTGTCCCAGGGGAAGGTGGGCAACCGGTCGGAGACTGCGGACACGGGCGAGGGCTCACTTTCTGGTACGGCGAACGCCTCGGCCCCGTACGGCGACCGGGACGATCAGGCCGTACGGGACCGGGGCGGCACGTCGGTGCGGGGCCGCTTGCGGGACGGCTACGCCTGCGGCGGCAGCGCGGCGATGAACGGGTGGTCCCGCTCGATCAGACCGAGCTTGCTGGCGCCGCCGGGCGAGCCGAGATCGTCGAAGAACTCGACGTTCGCCTTGTAGTAGTCCTTCCACTCCTCGGGAGTGTCGTCCTCGTAGAAGATGGCCTCGACCGGGCAGACCGGTTCACAGGCGCCGCAGTCGACGCATTCGTCCGGGTGGATGTACAAGGACCGCTGGCCCTCGTAGATGCAGTCGACCGGGCACTCCTCGATGCACGCCTTGTCCTTCACGTCGACACAAGGCTGCGCGATGACGTAGGTCACGCTGTCGTTCCTCCTCGATAGGGCGCTGGCGGGCCTCCTCAGGCTCCGCCGCCTGGCGCGCGGGAGCGCGGCGTCGTCGATGCCCGCCCCTAGTATCTCCGTTCCTGGGCATGATCCGAACAGGAGGGGTGAACTGACCTGTGGAAATCTCTGCCGCCGGGCGCCTCGAGGTCCGTATCACCACTGCTGACGTGGGAAAACGGGTCTCCGTACGGAGCTTGATCGAACATGGTCTATTGGGTGAGAAGTTCACCGACACGGTCGGCGTTCTCACATCATGGGACAACGGTGTGCTGCGGATCACAAAGAAGAGTGGCGACAGTGTCCGCGTCGCGGAATCCGCGCTGGTCGCGGGCAAGGTCGTCCCTTCCGCACCGGCGCGTCGCCGCGGTCCCGCCGCCTCGTACGAGGAGCTGGCGCGGGTCACCGCGCGGGCTTGGCGGCCCGTGGAGAGCGAGCGGATCGGCGACTGGGAGCTGCGGGCGGCGGACGGGTTCACCCGGCGGGCCAACTCCGTGCTGCCGCTCGGCGACCCGGGCATGCCTCTGGACGACGCGCTGACGGCCGTACGCGGCTGGTACGCGGCCCGGGGGCTGCCCGCCTACGTCCAGACCGCGACCGGCGCGGAGGGCACCCAGGAGCTGCTGTGCGCGGAGCTGGAGCGGCGCGGCTGGGTGCGTGAGGTGACCGCCGAGCTGTGGGTGGGCCCGCTGGCTCCGGTCGCCGACCTGGGCGGGGAGCCGTCCGGAGTCGTGCTGGCGCGGCAGGCCGACGAGGCGTGGCTGGCGCGATACCAGCGCAAGGGGGTGAGCGAGGTGGCCCTGCGGGTGCTGGGGAGCGGTCCTTCGGTGTGGTTCGCCACGGTGCCGGACGGCACGGGTGCGCCGGGCGGCACGAATGCGGCACCCGCCGCCATCGGGCGGTGTGTCGTGGACGGGCGGTGGGCCGGGTTCGCGGCGGTCGAGGTGGATCCGGCGCGGCGGCGGCAGGGCCTGGCGACCGCCGTGATGGCCGCGCTGGCCCGTCGGGCGCTGGACGAGGGGGCCTCGGCGGCATGGCTGCAGGTGGAGGACGACAACGCGGGGGCGCGTGCGTTGTACGAGCGCATGGGGTTCGCCGCGCATCACGCGTACCACCACTATCGCGCTCCGGAAGGTGAGGGAGCGCCGTGAGCGGGCACCAACCTGGTATGCGCCCCCCGTATCCCCCGCCGGCCGGGCGCTCCGCGGAGCTGCGTCGGCGGTTCGCCGAGGAGGCCCGCTGCGAGCGGCCCGACCTGTCCACGCTGTGTCTGCTGATCGGCGCGGTGGCGGACGGCACGCTGGACGACGCGGGCATGGACGCCGTGCAGGTGGAGCTGGACCGGCTGGCCGGTGAGCTCCCCTACCGGCCGGGTTCGCCGCAGGCGTGGGCCCTGGCACTGCGGGAGCTGCTGGGCGGGCGGTACGGCTTCCACGGGGTCTCGGACGACTATCAGCGGCTGGAGTCGTCGCTGCTGCACGAGGTGCTGCGGCGGAGGCGCGGGCTGCCGATCCTGGTGTCGGTGGTGTGGATGGAGGTGGCCCGGCGGGCCGGGGCGCCGGTGTACGGGGTCGCCCTGCCGGGGCATTTCGTGGTCGGGTTCGGGGAGGCGGGCGTGGGCCCGGGGCAGGTGCTGGCCGATCCGTTCGACGAGGGGCGGGTGCTGAGCGGGGCGGACGCGGAGCTGCTGGTCGCGGGGGCGACGGGGGCGGCGCTGGACGCGTCGATGCTGACACCGGCGGGGACGCTGGATGTGGTGCTGCGGATTCTGAACAACGTACGGGCGTGGGCGATGGCACGTCCGGAACGCTCGGACGTGGCGTTGTGGGCGGTGGATCTCGCCCTGCTGCTGCCTTCGCACGCGGCCCGGTTGCGGTACGAGCGGGCACTGTTGCTGGTGCAGCGGGGGGAGTTCTCGGCGGGGGCCGGGGAGCTGGAGGCGTACGCGGACGTGGTGGGGGCGGTGGACGAGGGAGCGGCCGCGCGGGTGCGGGGGGAGGCGTTCGCGGCTCGGGCGATGCTGAACTGAACCGTTGGCGGGGCGGACCGTGGGTGGCCTGCGCTGTCCGCGTCGCCAAATCCCGCCCGCGTCCGGCAACGGGAGAGCGGCGCCGTACGGGTCCCTTCAGGACCCGACGACGCCGCTCTCCCGTGTGCGCTGCCCGTCGACCCCGTCAGCTGGGGTCGGTGTCGATGACGGCGACCCGGTCGGTCTTGCTCTTCAGCGCCTGGCGGAGGGCGCCGTAGACGTCCTGCGGGGTGACGGCCGTCTTGTTGCCATTACCCCGGACGATGAGGACACCGTCGAACGTCTGCCCGTACAGCTCCTTCAGGGCCTTCAGGTCGGGCTTGTCGACGAGCTTGTCGCCCACGGCCTCGATCCTGAGGAACTTCCACAGCGACTTCTCGGGGCTCATCGGGATCGAGTGCGCCGGATCGGTCTGCACGGTCACGATGTCCGACATCGCCGGCTCGGCGAACTCCTTCATGATCCGGTCGACCTCGGCCTTGGAGACCTTGGGCTGCCGGTCCGTCGTCGGGACCTTCACCGCGGCGGCGGAGCCGGTCTCCACCTGGGTGCGGTACGCCTCCGTCACCACGGCCGACGCCTTGGCCACGTCGATGCCCTGACCGGCCTCGGGATACACGGGGACGGCCTTGCCGGACTGGAACTTCACCCCGCCCTCGGTGACCGAGCCGGAGCCGCCCGCGGCGTTCTCCAGGGCGGCCTGCAGCTTCTCCTCGTCCACGGGCATCACCGGCTCGACGACGCGCTGCTGGCCGAAGAGGGAGCCGATCACGTTGACGGGGTTGTAGTCGCTGGTGGCGGCCGCGCCGACGGTGGCGCCGGTGTCGAACTGCAGGCCCGCGTTGTCCGGCTGCAACTCGACGGTCTTCCCGTCGACCGACAGCTTCAGCGGCTTGTTCAGCCGGTCGGCGAGGGCCGCGTCGAGCTTCTTCACGCCGTCGTCCCGCGTGCCGCCGCCGATGTCGATGCCGAGCACGGTGGTGCCCTTGGGCACGTCGGAGCTGTTCATCAGCAGGCCGGCGCCGTAGGCGATACCGAGGACGACGACCACACCGGTGCCGAGCAGGACGAGCTTGTTGCGCCCCTTCTTCTTCGGTGCCTTCGAGGAGCTCGCCGGAGGCGGGGAGACCGGCTCGGGCAGCTTGGGCGGCGTGTGCGGGCGGGGGCCGTCCATGCCGGGGTCGGGCGCGTCGAAGGACGCGCTCGCGGGGATGACCGGGATGCCGCTGGTGACGGTGTTCCCGGAGACGTTGTCGTGGCGGGTGCCGTAGCCGGGGGCGCCCTGTCCGGCGGGGTACTGGGGGGTGAGGACCGCGGTGTCGTCACTGAAAGCGGCACCAGGGGCGCCGGGGGCACCGGGGTGGCCCTGCTGCGGACCGGCGCCGAGGGCGCGCTGGGGGCCACCGGGACCGCCAGGACCGCCGGGCGCTCCGCCGGGTACTCCGCCGGCCGGCGGGGCCATCGGGCCCTGACCGGTGACCGGGCCGCCGGTCGGACCGGCGGGGCCCTGCGGCCCGCCCGGCCGCCCCTGACCGCCGTACCCGGGCTGACCGCCGGGACCGGCCGGGCCACGCTGCCCCGGGGGGACCCCGAGGCCGTCCCCCGTGAAGAACGGCAGATCGTCATGGCGCGGTTCGCCACCGGGGCCGAGAGCCGGACGCGTGCCGCCACCCGCGGGCCCGCCGGCCAGCGCCTCGGTCACGTCGAAGGAACCGGTGCCGCCACCGTGCCCGGGAGCGACCGGCCCGCCGGTCGCACCGGTGGCTCCGGTCGGGCCGGAACCCGGCGCGCCCATGGAGCCCACCACACCACCCGGCCGCCCGGCGCCCGGCCGCGCACCGCCGGGTGCGGTGGGACCCGTCGGCGCGCCACCGGCCGCGCCGGGGCCCGAACCCGAACCCGTCGGGTCGACGGCCCCGTTGGCGGAACTGCCTCCCTGGGTGCCCTTGCCCGCACCGGACTTGCGCGGCGCGAACCAGTCACTGGCCGGCTTGTCCCCGGCCGCCGGCTTGCCGGCCTGAGAGGCCTGCGAGGCCTGCGAAGCCTGAGAGGCCTGCGAAGCCTGAGAGGCCTGGGGAGACCGCGTGGGCAGGGCGGGCTGAGCGGGAGGATCGAGCGCGGGCGGGCCCGGGGTGGGAGAGGGCGCGGGGGCCGACGCCGCGGCATCCGTGGCGCCCTTGCTCTCCGCGTCCGTGACGGGCTTGCGCACGACGACCGGCGGAATGGGCCGCGATCCAGGGATGTTGATCCGGATCCGGGTCGTCAGCGTGGTCTCGGTCTTGCGCTCCTCCGGCCGCGCGGCCGAACGGCCCGCGTCCGTACTCCCGTCCGGAATCGCCGGAATCCCGTAGGGCGGCGTGCCCGACGGATAGGCGGCTCCACCGCGCCCGTTGGGCCCGGAGGACGGAGTGTCAGTTTCACGACTCAAGGCAGGTTCTCCCGGTTGGCTCCGCCGCCCGTCACGACCTCACGGTGGGGATCCCCCCTGCTCGGGCGAAGCCGAGGGTTCGAGGGAGGCTCGGCGGTGCGCACCACCTTACTGGCCACATCCGGCCGGTACCCCAGTACCGCTGACGAAACCCACACCGGACCCGCACCCCCGAGAAACGGCGAAGTGGTACGTCACTTGCCAAGTCGGGCAGGGCCGCCGTCCGGTTGCCTCCCCCCGCCAAGGGTGGCGCACATCACAGCGACGGCGATACCGCCGAGCAGGAAGAGATACGAACCGGCTCCCGCGGCGAAAAGGAAGTCACCCTCCGGGCGGCTGGCCGTGAGCAGGACGACGACCACGATCCACCCGGCGGCGACCGCCGCGCCACCGCCGCGCCCGCGCATCACCCGCGTCCCCCCGAGGACGAGACCGGCCTCGCCGGCGAGCGCCAGCAGCAGCCCGCCCGGGAACCACGCGGGCTGCACGAGCGCCCCGGCCACCCCGGCCACGGCACCGAGCACCAGCAGCCCGGCATAGGCAGCGGCCCGCCCGGCGGAGGGCGCCCGCAGCGGCTGCGCCAGCACGGGCGCCCTTTCCCCGCTCACAGCGCCTCCCCGGACCCGACTCCGGCGAACAGGTCGCTTTCCTGCCCTTCGGGACGTTCTCCGCGTACCAACTCGTAGTACTCGGTGGTGAAGAGGGGCTGCGCGAGCTCGTTGGACAGCACGAAGTACGGCTCGGCCACGGTGATCTGGGTGGCGTGCGCACGCATGGCGGCGGCCTTGGCGGAGGCGTACGCGGTGCCGTCGACGGCGGCGGTGATCCGCTCGTCGTCGACCACACCGGGTACGTCGTCCAGGACGCCCGCCTTGTCGAAGGGCAGCCCGTCCAGCTCGCCGTTCAGCTGGGCGAAGGCCTCCTCGCCCACGGACCGGGGCACCCGGTTCCAGTACACCTTGGGCACGTCCCACCCGGCCTCGGCGGCGAGCTCGACGGCACGCATGGCGACACGGTGCGCCTGGATGTGATCGGGGTGCCCGTATCCCCCGTTCTCGTCGTACGTGACGAGGACCTGCGGCCGCACCTCCAGGATCACCTCGGCGAGCAGCCCCGCCGCCTGGTCCACGTCGGCCTGCCAGAAGCAGCCGGGATCGTCGTTGTCGGGCAGCCCCATCATCCCGGAGTCGCAGTACCGCCCGGCCCCGCCGAGCAGCCGGAAGTCGGTGACCCCGAGGGCCTGCATGGCGTCCTTGAGCTCACCGAGCCGGTGCCCGCCGAGGGCGGGACCGCCCAGATGCCGCAGCTCGGGCGGAATGACCTCACCCCGCTCACCGAGGGTGCAGGTGACCAGTGTCACATGGGCGCCCTCCGCGGCGTACCGGGCCATGGTCGCGCCGTTGTTGATCGACTCGTCGTCCGGGTGGGCGTGCACCAGCATCAGACGCCGGGAGCGCATTTCCGTCATGGGATCACCTTATGAGGTCCCCGACCGCCCCTCACCGCACACCGGACCGTCTCGCTTTCCGGATCACACCCCTGACGAACCGGCCTTTTCCGCTCCGTCACCCCGGTAGAGCGGGAGACCCCTCGTGGAGATGGTCCACTCCCCGATGGTGACGTCCTCGCCGTAGACGAAGTCCTTGCGGACCGCGTAGCGAGGGCCCTCCGGGGTTGCGTGGATATCGGTGAGAACGGCGCCGGTGCCGGTGCGGGGATCGAAGATCGCGTAAACCGGCACACCCATCAGGGGATAGTCGCTCATCTTTCCCACCCAGTCGTTCTCCGGGTTGGACCGGGAGACGACCTCGATCGCGGCGATGAGCGCCCGGGGATCGAAGCTCTCCGGCACCTCCATGTCCGCCCATGCGATGACCATCACGTCAGGACGTCGCATGATGCCCTCGTATGCGTCTTCGACGTCGGGCTCCCCCGTGTGAGCGACGACCTCCTCCGGCATCACCTTCTCAAGGCGTTTGCGCAGGTGCAGAGTGGTCAGCTCGTGCGGACCGATGGGCGCCATCATGTCGTGGACGATCCCCTTCTTGGTGATCTCGAACTTGCCTGGGACCGTGTCGGCGTCGTCCAGGGACTGAACGACGTCCCTCATGGACCGGTAGACGTGAGAGGCGCCCCGCCGCGCGTCGTCGGGTGCGATGGTCATGGCGCTCGCTCCTCGTCGTCTGTGCCCAGGGGCAAGGATCGTCACGTTCATGCTAGGCGGCCTCCTTGCGGTCGGAGCGGCAACCGCGGCAGAGGCCGGGCTCCGGGGCGTGGAAGCCGCGGTCGCAGCCGTCGCAGTTCTGCATGCGGAGCCGGGGCCGTGCGGGCGGCGGCGGAGCGGCCGGCTCGCGGTACGGGGCCGGAGGCGGGAGCTGGGCGGCCAGCCGGTGCGCCAGGAAGGCGGCGGGGCGGCGTACGCCCTCGGGCGGCAGGTCGGCGATCAGCCCACGGCGTACGGCCGCGGGGGTGACGTCGCGCTCCAGCCAGGCGGCGACACCGGGGGTCAGGTGGGCGGCGTCGGCGGTGGAGAGGAGCATGTGGGGGCTGTGGCGGCGAAGGTCCGCGAGGAGGTCTGCGGCGGCCCGGAACAGTGCGGGGACGCTGCACTCGGGGCGCGGTACGGCGGGGAGGGGTTTGCGGGCGCGCGGTTTCTCGCAGGCGTCCTGGCCGCCCCGGGGCTCGGGCCTTTCGGTGGGCCCCGGTGCTGTTGAGGGCTCCGGGCGGTCGGCGGGCTGGGGAGCGGGCTCGGGGTGGGTGCGGGCCCCCGCCGGCTGGTTGCAGGAGACCGTACGGCTGACGATGCGGCCGGTGGGCGTGCGGTGTCGTTCACGGCGCAGGTAGCCGTGGCACTCCAGCTCGCGCAGGGCGGCGGCGATACGGGTGGCTCCCTCGGGGAACCGGGCGGTGAGGCTCTTGATGTCGGCCGGCGCGCCCTGCGGCAGCGACTGGAGGTGTGTGCCGAGCCCGATCGCGAGGAGCGAGAGCTCCCGGTGTTGTGCGAGGTGGTTGCCGATCACCGTGAAGCGGGTGGTGTGGCGGGTGTTGTCGTGCTGGAGCCCGCCGGTGGTGCGGGGGGATTGGTTCGGGTGGTTGTTGCCCGCTTCGCGGGCCTGGGCGCGCGGGGGCGCGCTAGGGTTCCGGGTACCCATCGGGAAGCTCTCTTCTTCCTCGGTGGTCAGGCCCTCGCATTTGGGATTGCACTCCCGGCGGGGGCCGTCTCATGTTTGCGGTTGCGGGGGTGGTGCGTTGGGCTGAGCGTCGGGCCTCGGAGGTCCGAAAATCCAGCCGAACCGGAGATGTTCACCCGCCCGAGTGAGTACGGCCACGGGCGGGAGGGTCGGGTTTGGTGGAGGTGCTTTCCCCCGGGTTCTTTGTCTTTCAGTCGTCGACGACACCGGAGCGCGAGGACGCGGGTTCCGGTGGTGAAAAGGCCAGTTCGGCCCAGACCGTCTTACGGGGGAACCACCCCTCGGTCACTCCCCAGCGGTCGGCCAGCGCCTCCACCAACAGCAGGCCCCGCCCCGACTCGGCCCCTGGGTCCGGCACTTGTGGCATGGGCATCTCGTCACCGCGCGTGTCCGTGACCTCGATACGGAGCGTCGTGCCGACCACGTAGAGCGTGAGCCGGAAGCTGCGGCCGGAAAGGCGGCCGTGGGTCGCCGCGTTGGCCGCCAGTTCCGCAATGACGTGGCTCGCCCGCTCATGCGGGAGCCCCCAGCTCCGGAGCGTGTCCACGGCGAGCAGGCGGGCCAGGCGGGCGCCTCGCGGGGTGGACGACAGCAGCATGGTGAAGTTCCGGACGGTGGCCTCGGGTTCGGGTCGTGTCCCCTGCTCGGCGATTCCTTGAGTTTGCTGATTCACATCACCGAGCGTGACTGACCGGACATACTGAGATGCGTAATTGAGCTGTTACGTAGAGCTACAGTCCAAGGTTCAACGGGCCCTGTCCCTGCTGTCCAAGTAGCTCCTGCGAACAGGTCGGAACAGTACGTCGCAGCACAACGGAGGGGCAGCCATGTCGCTGAGCAGTGAGGCGGTGCGGGCCGGGACCGAGACGGACCAGACGGACGAGCCGGGGTGGGAGGTCGACCCGGACGACGACTGGGCGCTGGCCGTTGTGGCCACGGTGGGAAGGCAGTTGAGGCTCCGCCGGGAAGCGGCGGGGATGCGGGTCAGCGACTTCGCGGCGGCTGCCGGATACGGCGCGGATCTCGTGTACAAGATCGAGACGGGGAAGCGGATCCCCCGGCCCGAGTACTTGGACACGGCGGACGAGGTGCTGAACGCCGGTGGGCTCATCGCGGCGATGCAGGAGGACGTGAAGAAGGTCCGGTATCCGAAGAAGGTGCGGGATCTCGCACAGCTGGAGGGGCGAGCGGTCGAGATCGGTCTCTATGTCTGCCACAGCATCAGCGGGCTTCTCCAGACGGCGGATCATGCAAGGGCAGCGTTCGAGTCACGGCAACCCGCTTACAGCCAGGACGAAATCGAGCGGATGGTGGCTGCCCGCACGGATCGCCAGACCATCTTCCGGAAGGATCCCGCGCCCACGCTCAGTTTCGTCCTGGAAGAGGCCCCTCTACGGCGTCCCCTCGGAGGCACAATGGTGTGGCGCGGACAACTGGAGCATCTGCTTGAAGTGGGCAGGCTGCGTTGTGTGACGCTTCAAGTGATGCCGACGCACTGCGAGGCTCACCCCGGGCTGGACGGGAAGATCGAGTTGCTGAAGTTCGAGGACGGTTCAGCAGTGGCACGCTGCGAGGGAGCGTTCAACGGCCGCCCGGTCTCGGACGTCCGGCAGCTCCGCATCGCCGAACTACGATATGGCAGCATCCGCGCGCAGGCCCTCCCACCTCGGGAGTCGCTGGCATTCATCGAGGAACTGCTGGGGGAAACATGATCCGCAAGGTCTCCGACCACGGCACTTCCGGCCTCGCGTGGTTCAAGAGCAGCTACAGCGACGGCAACGAAGGCGACTCGTGCGTCGAAGTTGCAGGAGCCTGGTTCAAGAGCAGCTACAGCAGCGGCGCGGAGACTGACTCCTGCGTCGAGATCGCCACCGCCCCCGCCACCGTCCACGTCCGCGACTCGAAGAACCTCGACGGCCCCCGGCTCGCCTTCGCCCCCGCCGCGTGGGCAGGTTTCCTGCCGTACGCGGTCGAGGGCTGATCCAGGAGGGCGCTCCTACTCGACCTCGGCCTCCGGTACGTCCACGTCGCCGCCCAGGGAGCGGGCAATGGCGGTGACCTCGTTCGGGGCGAACTGGAGGTCGCGGACGTTTCTCCTCGGCATCACCTCGGGCGGAAGTCCACTGTCGACGTCGTCGAAGGCGGGGTCGTTCATCAACCGCTCCGTAAGCGGCGGCAACGCCACCAGCATCCGTCGAGCACCTCCTGCGACAGGTTGCGCATGGCGTCCTCGCGGTTCCGCCCGTGGGGCCGGCCCATGAAACGTCGGCCGGTCCGCGGCCCCGGCTGCTGCACCACACTCCGTTTGACTTGATGACACAATCACAGTGTCGTTGCTCCGTGTTGTACGCGACTCCCCGCCTGGACGCCGACGACCACCGGGCTCTCGACGAGATCGAGGCCATGCGTCGCGCCCTGCGCCACATGCTCCGGGCCGCTCCTCGCTGGATCCACCAGTTGCGCCGTAACCTGACCGCTCGCGCGATCGCCGGATCGAACACCATCGAGGGATACGCCGCGACGGTCGACGACGTGGAAGCCCTCATGTCCGGCGAGGAACCGCTGGAGACCGGGCAGAAGACACGCGCCGAGCTGGAGGGCTATCAGCGCGGCATGACCTACATCCAGGCCCTCGCCGACGCCGGAGACGACTTCCGCTACGACGCCGGCCTGCTCAACGGCCTGCACTTCATGCTCCAGGGCCACCACCTCGACAAGCGCCCAGGCCGCTGGCGCGACGGGCCCGTCTACGTCACCAGCCCCGACGACCCCCTGGTCCCCGCCTACACCGCACCGGACCAGGCAGAGGTCCCCGCTCTGATGTCGGAGTTCATCGACTGGCTCAACGAGGGCGACCTCGACGCCCCCGTCCACATCCGCGCCTCGATGGCGCACCTCAACCTCGTCAAGATCCACCCCTGGAAGGACGGCAACGGACGCATGTCCCGCGCCCTGTCCACCCTTGTGTTCTCCCGGGAAGCCCTGATGCCGCCCGAGTTCTCGTCCATCGAGGAGTGGCTGGGCCGAGGCCAGAACACGTACGCCTACTACCAGGTCCTGGAGGATGTCGGTGGCCCGCACTGGAGTCCGGGGCGGGACACCCGGCCCTGGATCCGGTTCTGCCTGACCGCCCACCACCGCCAGGCCCAGCAGGCCCAGCGACGCTTCGATGTGATATCGCGGGCCTGGACCCGCCTGGTCGAGAACGTCGAAGCAGCCGGCCTGGACGAGCGGGTCGTCTACGCCCTGCTGCCCGCGTTCTCGGACGCGAAGGTCCGCCGTACCGTCTACCAGCAGGACGCCGACCTCAGCGACCAGCAGGCCATCCGGGACATCCGGGAGCTCGTCGCCCGCGGCTGGCTCGTCCCGCACGGCAAGGCCCGGGCCCGCTACTACGCCCCGGGCCCTCTCATGGACCCGGTCCGGGAAGAGGTCCGCCAGTCCATGCAGCCGTACACGAATCCCTACCGGCCCCGGCACTGAGCCGCCCGGCAGTGTGTGTCCGCCGGGTCCGAACGAAGTCGCGCTGAGCGCCGCCGTTTCGACGAGGCGGGAGGGGCGGGCCGGGCTGGAGACGCGTGTGGTCATAATGCGCGGGTGTCCAGACATCCCGTGCCGTTGCCCGCCGAGCACATACCGCCCGGCACCGCCGAGTGGCGGACTCCCGACGCCCGGCGATGGCTCGCCGCCGTGCCTGCCCGGTGGGCTCATCCTCTGTGGGCAGTCCTCGCGTTGGTCGTCTCGATGGTGTGGGAGCTGGAGGCGGGGCCCGTCCCCGCCTGCACGTCCGCGGAGCCCTGCGGCACCGACTGGCTGGGCCTCGGTGCGGCCGTCGTGCTGCTGCTGACCCCGTACTGGGTGTGGCGGCAGCCGCGCCCCGCGCTCGTGGGGCTCGCGGCCGGGCTGACGGCTCTCGTCGTGGAGGAGGGCTTCACCGCGTTCGAACGGCCGTCCGCGCTCGCGTACCTCGCGGCCGTCGCGTTCAGCGCCGCCGGACTCGTCCACCGGCTGGCCGCCGCCGGACGGCAGGGGTCGCTGGCCCTGGAGGCGGCCGGGCCGGTCGCCCAGCCGCTGCCCGACGCCGCTCGGACGTTCCGCCGGGGCCGGCTCTCCTTCGTCCTGGCCGCGCTGTTGCTGGCCGTCGCCGGGTTCGGCTACTGGCAGGCCCAGCAGGTCGCCGACGCGTACGAGGAGCGGGCCGCGAGCGCCACGCACCTGTCCGGGCGGGTCACGGCCCTGGACCGGAGCGACGAGGACGTCGACGTCCTCACGGTGACGGCCGAGGGGCGCACCCATCGCTTCGAGACGGCCTTCCCCGAGGACTTCCCCGTCGGCACCCGCGTCGACATCGTCGTGGACGGCGACTGGAAGGCACTGGTCGCGGAGCCGTACGACATCTTCGGCTGGGAGCTGATGGTGCTGGGCGGCTCCGTCGTGGGCCTCGCGTCCTTCGTGAACGGCGCGGCCGGGCGGGCCCGTTCGCGGCGGCTGCGGCGCGGGCCGCTGCCGGTGCTGCACGTGCTGGTGCGCGAGGGCGAGGAGGACGGCCGCACCTGGGTGTTCGCGGCCGACGACCGGGAGGGCTCTCGGCCGATCCTGCACTTCCACTCGCTGTACGCCTTCGAGGACGAGGACGACCCGGACGAGTTCGACACGGACGAGGACGGCCTCGGCGCGGACGACGACTCCGCGGCCGCCGTCGAACTCGGCAGGCTCACGGAGATCCTCCGGGGTGAGGGCCCCACCCCGCCGCTGCGGGAGGCCGTCCTGTACGGCGTCCCCTACGCCGGCGCCGAAGTCGCCTTCGTCGCGCGTGACGACGCGGATGCCCCCGAGGTGGAGGTGGAGTGCAGTGTCAGCGCGGTGAGACCGGCCGTTCCGGGGTTGCTGGAGCCCGGGCCGCGGCGCCGCGAGCGGAAGGGCCCGCGGCGGTCCGTCGACGAGGTCGCCGCCGGCCTGACCGTCACGGCGGGCCCCCGGACGTGGCGGGCGCACGGCTTCTCGCGGGCGGTCGGCCTCGGACTCCTGCTGGTGCAGGGCGGCGGCATCTGGGCCGTGCTCGACGAAGGGCCGTCATGGACCTGGCTGTTCCTGGTCGCGGGTGTGCCATGGCTGGTGACGGTCGTGGCGACGGCGCTCACCTGGCGGATCACCGCCGACCATGAAGGGCTGTGGGTGACCGGGGCGTGGCGTGTGCGGCGGGTTCCGTGGGACGTGATCACGTCCGTACGGCAGTCCGACGACGGCATCAGCATCGGCAGGGCGAAGGACTCCGCCGTGGAGATGGCCCCCATGGGCTGGGCGTGGGTGGAGCGCCGCCTGGGGCACGAGCCGGGTGTGGAGCGCGTCGTGGAGGAGGTGCGGGCGCTGCTGCTCCGCCCGGAGCTGCGGCCGCTGGAGGAGGCACCGGCGGGGCGGCAGGGCATGCCGGTCGGGCCTCCGCTGGTGGCCCTGGCGGTGCTGTGGGGTGCGGCGGTGCTGCTCCTGATGTGACGGACGGCGGGGCGGTGCTGGGCACCCGTCATCGGTCCTGGATGCGCCGGAACGGCTGGTCCGCCTCCAGTTCGAAGGCCAGTTCCAGGAGCTTGCGTTCCGCGCCGGGGCGGCCGGAGATCATCACGCCGATCGGGAGGCCGTCCGCCGTCGCGGTCGCGGCCGGGAGGGAGATCGACGGGGTGCCGACCACGTTGTTGACCGGGGTGAACGCCACGTAGGCCAGGATGCGTTCGACCAGGGTCGCGTACGGGACGGACGGGTTGAGGTGGCCGAGGGGTGGAGTGGTGTGGGCCAGGACGGGGGAGAGGATCACGTCGAGGCCCCGGAAGCCGGCCGCGTACGCCTCGCGCGTGCGCTTCAGCCGACGCAGGACGCCGGGAGTCGTCCTCCAGTTGCCCACGTACATCTCGCGCAGGCCCCTGCTCAGGCTGTCCATGCGGCGGCGGTCGAAGTCGGTGCCGAGTGTCCTGCCGGTGACGCCGATCAGGAACGACAGCAGGCCCCAGTAGGTGAGGAAGTCGTCGGTGAAGTGCGGGTCGATGGCGAGTTCCACCGGTTCGACGGTGTGGCCGAGGCGTTCCAGGCGATGGGCCGTCTCGGTCACCGCCGCCCGAGTGTCCGCGTCGGAGGCGACGCCGTTCGGGGAGTCCACCAGGAGGCCGACGCGCAGGCGGCGGTCCGAGGGGCCCTCGACCAGGCCCACGGGCGGGAGCTTCGGGTTCCGCCAGTGCTGTTCCGCCGCCGCGAGGAAGGCCGCGCTGTCGCGCACGGAGCGGCTCACCACGCCGTCGGTGACGAGGTCGATGGGGAGTTGGCGGCCCTGTGCGTTCGCCACCACCCGGCCGCGGGTCGGCTTCAGGCCGACGAGTCCGCAGCAGGCGGCCGGGATGCGGATCGAGCCGCCGCCGTCGTTGGCGTGCGCGATCGGTACCGCTCCGGCAGCGACCAGGGCGGCGCTGCCGCCGGAGGAGCCGCCCGCCGAGTGGCCGGTGTGCCACGGGTTGCGGACCGGCTCGGCCTCCTCGTACTCGGTGGTGGGACTGAAACCGAACTCGGGCAGCCGGGTCTTGCCGAGGACCGTGACGCCAGTGCTCAGCAGCTGGCGGGTGAACGGGGCGTGCCGGCGGGCGGGGCGGGGCGCGAAGGCGGCGCTGCCGTGGCCGGTGGGCAGGCCCTGGTAGTCGGTGTTGTCCTTGACGAAGGTCGGCACCCCGGCGAGGGCACCGGCGGGCGCGGAGTCGTGGGCCGGGTGGTCGAGGTGGACCTGGACGGCGTTCAGCCGGGCCTCTACGGCGTGGACGCGTGCCGAGGCGTCGCGGGCGGCCTCGGCGGCGCTCACCTCGCCCCGGCGGATCGCCGCCGCGAGGCCCACCGCGTCGTGGTCGCCGAGGGCGTCGTCCCGGAAGACGTGCACCCTCGACCGCGCCTCGCCGCGTTCCTGGCTCTGTTCCTCGAAAGTCGTCACCGTCGGCTCCGCCCTGCGCGCGTGGATGATGGCCCCGCCATCATTCCTTACCGGTGGGTAACACGCGAGGGCCCAGTGAGCACGAGTCGGGAGGATCACCCGCCGTGCCCGCTCCGGTTGCCGTCGGTGGCCAGCTCCCAGTCGATCTCCCACACCCGCACGACCCCGGCCGAGTCGCCGCAGACGACATGACGGCCGTCGGGGGTCGGCACGGCCGCCAGCAGGCCGTCCCCCTTCGCGTCGGGCAGGGGGGAGCACCGCCCCGTGCCGACGTTCCACACCTCGATGCCTCCGGAACCGTCGCACACCGCGAAGCGGCCGTCCGCCGTGAGGCGGGCGCCGGAGGAGGAGTAGCCGTCGAAAGTCTGCAGGCACTCGCCGGTCCTCGTGTCCCAGAGGCGCCGGGCGCGTTCATGGTGGTCGCCGCCCGAGAGGGCGTACCGGCCGTCCGGGCTGAGCCACACCGACATCACGGCGCGGGTGTGTCCTGTCATGACGCGCAGGCACCGGCCGCTGTCGAGGTCCCACAGGCGGACGGCCCTGTCGTCGCCCCCCGTGACGGCGAGCCGGCCGTCGTCGGCGGTCCACACGGCGTTGACGGAGAGTTCCAGGCCGTCGAACGCGCGCACCTGCCGGTCGTTCTCGACGTCCCACAGCCGCAGCTTCCGGCCGCTGCCGCCGATGAGCGCGTGGCGGCCGTCGGGGAGCAACCGGACCGACGAGCCGTACGCCTCCTCGTCCAGCACGCGCACACACGTCCCGGTGGTCACGTCCCACAGCCGGGCGCTCCGGTCCCGTCCGAGCGACAGCAGGCGGCTCGCGTCGGGGCTGAGGGCGACCTCCTCCACCAGGTGCGTATGGCCCGTCAGCACGCCGACGCACCGCCCGCCGGCGATGTCCCAGAGCCTGATGGTGCGGTCGCTGCTCGCCGACGCGGCGAGCCGGCCGTCCGCGGAGACGTCGATCCGGGTGACGTACCCGGTGTGGCCGGTGAGTCGGTGGGTCGGCCAGCCCGTGCGCAGGCCCACGCGCACGGTGCGGTCCTCCAGCCGCCGCCAGTGGGCGAGGAGGCGCGGCGCCCGTTCGTGGCCGGGCACGGAACGGGCACGGGTGAGCCGGTCGAGTGCGCGCGCCGTGTCGCCGTCGGCCAGGGCCCGTTCCGCCTCGGCGACGAGAGCGTCGACCCGCTCGCCCCGGCCGGACAGTTCGACCGGGGTGCGGGGACGGCTGAGGTGCGGCGGGGCGGTGTACCCACCGGGCAGCGTCCACCACCGCAGTGTGTTGTCCTGGGCGGCGGACACCCCGTACCGGGCGTCGGAGGAGAACCGCACGGCGTTCACCGGACCGCGGTGCCCCGTGAACGTGCGCAGGCACCGGCCCGTGTCCAGGTCCCAGTAACGCACTCTGTGGTCGTCCCCGCCGGAGAGCGCGAAGCGGCCGTCCGCGCTCATCGCCAAGGACATGACGGCGTGCCGGGGCCCGTGGAGCGTCCGCAGCAGCCGGCCCGAGTCGACGTCCCACAGGTGGATCGTGCCGGTGCCGTGCCCGCTCAGCGCGCGGCGGCCGCCCGCGCCGAAGCACACCGACCACACGAACGACGGGTCGCCGCCGTGCAGGAGGCGTACCGAGGCGTCGGTCATCGAGACGAGTTGCAGTGTGCCGCCGGTGCCGCCGGCCAGCGCCCAGCGACCGTCCGGGGCGACCTCCAGCGCGTGCACCGGTTCGTCGGTCCCGCCCGACCGGTTGACGGAGCGCAGCGTGCCGCCGCCGAGGTTGACCCCGATGACCGTGCCCTGGTGCGTCCCGAACAGGACCGCCCGTCCGGCCGGGGTCAGCCGCACCGGCGCCACCGTGAACCCGCCCTGCGCGGGCGGGGGGAAATCGGCCTCGTACAGGCACCGCCCGTCGGTCAGGTCCCAGAACCGGATGTCGCGGTCCACGCCGACGGACACGGCGATGCGCCCGTCGGGGCTCACGTCCACGGACCCGACCGGCTTGTCATGGGCCCGGATGACGCGCAGGCACGCACCGTCCCGTACGGACCACAGCCGCACGGTGCCGTCCCAGCTCCCGGTCAGCACTGTCCCCGCCCGCGGGGCGAGCCGGATCCGGATCTCCTTCGCGAGACGGTCCCGGTCGGTCATCCGTTCACGCGGGTACGACTGCCAGGGCACCGGTGTCGCCTCGACACAGCGCGCGTCTTCCACCCGTCCCGACTCGATCGCCCGGAGCGCGTCGGCCGTGTCCGGGTCGTCGGGCCGCTGCTCCAGCAGCGCGCGGGCGGCGGGCAGATGGCCGCGTTCCAGGTTGACCTGGGCCAGCAGACGGCCTGCCACGGCGAGGGCGGGCACCGCGTCGGGGGCGTCCGCGGCAACGACACCGGCGGCGGTCCAGGCGGCCTCCATGGTGGCGACCAGGTGCTCGTCCGTGATGTCGCCCCGCCGCCAGCTCAGCAGACCGGCGTTGTAGTGGGCGGCCGGGTGGTGCGGATCGGCGGCCGTCGCCCGTGCGAACGCCTCCTCCGCCTCGTCCGGGCGTCCGAGGTCCAGCAACGACAGCGCACGGTTGTTCAGTTCGTCGGCGCGCAGTTCCGCGGGGACGGGCGCGGGGCGGGGGTACGGGCGTCCGGTCAGCCGCTCGTACGACGCCACCAGTGCGTCGGCGACCTCGGCCATCGAACCGGGGCGGGCGGCCGGATCCATCGACAGGCACCGGGCGAGCAGGGCCGCGACGTCCTCGGGCATGGGCACCGCGCATCTGCCCGACACCCGCAGGCCGGCCAGGCTCTCCCCGGCGACCGGACCCGCGAACCACGTGACGCCGCCGACGAACATCTCCAGGACCGACACGGCAAAGCTGTAGAGGTCGCTGCCCAGCCCTACCCGGTTCCCCAGGACCTGTTCGGGGGACGCGTAGGCCGGTGTCATGCCGAGACGGGTGACGAGCAGGCTCGCGGGAGGCACCCTGCCGGTCCCGGCCTCCCCCGCCGGCCGTTCTCCCTCGCCCGCCCCCGTCTCCCACTCCGCGGGCACTCCCCGGTCCGCGTCCTGACCGGCGGCCGGCCGCCTGCCGCGATGCGATCGTGCCAGCCCGAAGTCCGTCACCTTCGCGACGCCGTCCTCGACGAGGATGTTCGCCGGTTTGACGTCCTGGTGCACCAGACCCCTGCGGTGCGCGTGCTCCAGGCCTCGCGCGCATTGCACGGCCAGATCGAGGACACGGGCCGACGCCTCGCGCGGTGCTCCCTCGTACAGGGAACGGTCGGCGATCAGGTCCCGCAGGCTGCCGCCGGACACGTACTCGGCGAACACCCGCGGCACCCCGTCCAGCGTGCGCACGTAGTAGCAGGCGCAGACGTTCGGATGCAGGCCCAGCGCGACCCACTCCTCGGACTCGGTGACGAACCGCGCCCGTCCGGCCGCGTCCCGGTACACCTCCGGTCGGGGGCTCTTCACGGCGAGGTCGATGTTCCACCCCAGGTGCCGCACCCGGTGGACGAGCCCCATGGCACCCTGCCCGTGGACCCGCGTGACCTCGTACCGCCCGTCCACGACGTCGCCGACGCGCCACTCCCCCACTGCCTCACCCTCCCGTCACGGCCCGCTCCCCGAGCCGCCGGTGTCCCGGCGTCCGGCCACCCGGCGGAGAGCGGGACGGAGCGGACGCGCGCTCGTCCCGTCCGGCGTCGCCGGTCCGGAGCCTATGAGGCCGACGCGGGGAGCGGGAGGGGAGGACGGACGGGACGGGACGTGGACTCCGGCCGGGTCCCGGGACGGGCCACGGGCCCCGGCCGGAAGACGGTGCTCAGAAGTTGATGCTGCCGATCATCCCCGCGATGTTCGTCGTGAGCTCGCTGATCGTGGGCGCCATCGTCGACGAGGCCATGTAGAAGCCGAGCAGCATGCACACCACGGCGTGCCCTGCCTTGAGACCCGACTTCTTGATGAGCAGGAAGACGATGATCGCCAGCAGCACCACCGCCGAAATCGAGAGTGCCACGGCGGTTCACCTCCAAGGATCCCAGGGCGCGGGGGTAGGAATATGGGGGCAGACAAGTCCACACAGCAGCCAGCAGGTTCATACCCACTATGCGCTAACGATCATAACTATCCGTACGTGCGCATCGGTCGGCGCACGGCCGCACAAGGGGGCGCATGGCCAATATGGTCAGGGCATGACGACCGAGGCTGACTCCTTCCCCCGACGGCACGCCCGCACCCTGCGCTTCACGCTCGGCGCGCCGCGTTCGTTCAGCGTGGCTCCCGACGGTTCGCGTGTCGTGTTCCTGCGCTCGGGTTCCGGTACGGACCGGGCCAATTCACTCTGGATCCTCGACACGGAGGAGGGCGGGGAGCGCGTGGCGGCCGACCCGCGCGCCCTCCTCGGCGGGGCCTCCGAGAACCTCTCCGCCGAGGAACGCGCGCGCCGTGAACGCAGTCGTGAGGGCGGCGCCGGCATCGTCGGCTATGCCACCGACGCGGCGGTCGAGCTGGCGACTTTCGCCTTGTCAGGGCGGCTCTTCACGGCCGAGCTGCGGGCCGGAACGGCGCGTGAACTGACCGTGCCGGGGCCGGTGATCGACCCTCGGCCGTCGCCCGACGGACGGCATGTCGCCTACGTGGCCCGGGGGGCGCTGCGGGTGACCGGGGCCGAGGGGGCGGACGACCGCGCGCTGGCGACCCCCGAGTCGGAGGACGTCACCTACGGTCTGGCGGAGTTCGTCGCGGCCGAGGAGATGGGGCGTTCGCGGGGCTTCTGGTGGGCTCCGGAGTCGGACCGGCTGCTGGTGGCGCGGGTGGACGACACGCCGGTGCGGCGGTGGTGGATCTCCGACCCCGCCCATCCGGGACGTGAGCCGCGCCACGTCCGCTACCCGGCGGCGGGCACCCCGAACGCGGACGTACGGCTGTTCGTGATCGACCTCGACGGGACGCGCACGGAGGTCTCCTGGGACCGGGCCCGCTATCCCTATCTGGCGCATGTGCACTGGTCAGCCGCGGGTGCCCCGCTGCTCCTGGTGCAGGCGCGCGACCAGCAGGCCCAGCTGATCCTGGCCGTGGATCCGGACTCCGGGGCGACCCGGATGGTGCACGCCGACGAAGATCCAACTTGGCTTGAACTTTTCCCCGGGGTGCCCTGCTGGAGTCCTTCCGGGCAGCTGGTGCGGATCGCGGACGAGGGGGGTGCGCGACGCCTCGCGGTCGGTGAACGACCGCTCACCGGGGGCCAGTTGCACATCCGGGCGGTACTGGACGTCTCCGACGACGATGTGCTGGTCTCGGCGTCGGCGGGCGAGGAGGCGGCCGATCCGGAGATCGGCGAGGTGCACGTGTACCGGGTGAACGAACTCGGCGTGGAGCGCGTCTCGCAGGAGCCCGGTGTGCACTCCGCGGTACGCGCCGGGGGCGTGACCGTGCTCGTCTCCGCCACCCCGGACCGGCCAGGTTCCCGGGCGGTGGTGCTGCGTGACGGGAAACCGACGGCGACTGTCCCCTCGTACGCCGAAGACCCCGGTATGTCCCCCCGCGTGACCCTGACTCAGGGGGGCGCACGCCGAATCCCGTGCGCCGTGCTTATGCCTCGGGACTACGCCGGTGACACCCTGCTGCCGGTCCTCATGGACCCCTACGGTGGCCCGCACGGTCAGCGGGTCGCGGCCGCCCACAACCCGCATCTGACCTCGCAGTGGTTCGCCGACCAGGGCTTCGCGGTGGTCGTCGCGGACGGGCGCGGCACCCCGGGCCGCTCGCCCGCCTGGGAGAAGTCCGTCAAGGACGACATCGCCGCGATCGTCGTACAGGACCAGGTCGACGCGCTCCAGGCGCTCGCCGGTGACTTCCCGCTCGACCTGGACCGGGTCGCGATCCGGGGCTGGTCCTTCGGCGGCTATCTGGCGGCCCTCGCGGCGCTGCGCCGCCCCGACGTCTTCCACGCGGCGGTGGTGGGCGCCCCGGTCACCGACCTCCGCCTCTACGACACGCACTACCAGGAACGCTACGTCGGCCACCCGGACGAACAGCCCGACGTCTACCGCCGCAACTCGGTGATCGACGACGCGGGCCTGGTCGACGCCGCAGGACCGCACCGGCCGATGATGATCATCCACGGCCTTGCGGACGACAACGTGGTGGTCGCGCACTCCCTGCGCCTCTCCTCGGCACTGCTCGCGGCCGGCCGCCCGCACGAGGTGCTGCCGCTGTCCGGCGTCACCCACATGACCCCGCAGGAAGAGGTCGCCGAGAACCTGCTCCGCCTCCAACTCGACTTCCTCCGGCGCTCGCTCGGCCTGACAAACGGGGAGGAACCGCGTTAACACACAGGAAACCTCGCGGAAGCGGTTCCGATATACGGACACGGAACGCTGAACACCGTACGGCCGTGCGGGTGCCGTAAAACGGGCCGGGGTGCGCCATGCCACCCCGGCCCGTCGCCGTGCCCCCCTCGCCTCGTCCGGGCGGCCGGCCGGCCGGTCAAGCGAGTCGGCTCAGCACCTGTCCTTCCATTCGATGACGAGCGGGACGGTCTGCCGCTCGGATCCGTCCGTCGCCCAGAGCGTGGCCCGGTGCGTGGTGCCGGCCGGTGCCGCCGGGAGGTTCAGGCCCCGGGGCGCTCCTCCGGCGGCACCACGTGCTTCTCCTCCGCGAAGTGGCAGGCCGAGTCGTGGGCTGCCGGGCCGCCGGACTTCTCGAACCACTCCGGGACCGCCAGGGCCGGGACCTCGAGCGCGCAGCGCTCCCGCGCCTTCCAGCAGCGGGTGCGGAAGCGGCAGCCGGAGGGGATGTTCGTCGGGGACGGGACGTCACCGGTGAGGATGATCCGCTCCCGGTGCTCCCGGGCCTCCGGGTCCGGCACCGGGACGGCGGAGAGCAGCGCCTGGGTGTAGGGGTGCGTGGGATGGTCGTAGATCTCGGTGTCCCGGCCGGTCTCCACGATCCGGCCGAGGTACATCACCGCGACCCGGTCCGAGATGTGCCGGACGATCGACAGGTCGTGCGCGATGAAGACGTAGGCGAGGTCGAACTCGCTCTGCAGCCGGTCCATCAGGTTGATGACCTGCGCCTGCACCGACACGTCCAGCGCGGAGACCGGTTCGTCGGCGACGATGATCTCCGGGCGGAGCGCCAACCCGCGTGCGATGCCGATGCGTTGACGCTGGCCGCCGGAGAACTGGTGCGGATAGCGGTTGATGTACTCCGGGTTGAGGCCGACCACGTCCAGCAGGTCCTGCACCTTCCGGCGCCGGTCGCCCTTCGGCGCCACCTCGGGATGGATGTCGTACGGCTCCCCGATGATGTCCCCCACCGTCATGCGGGGGTTGAGGGAGGTGTACGGGTCCTGGAACACCATCTGGATGTTGCGGCGTACGGCCTTGAGGGCCTTGCCCGACAGCCGGGTGATGTCCTCGCCCTTGTAGCGGATCGAACCGGCCGTCGGGCGCTCCAGGTTGACCAGCGTCTTCGCGACCGTCGACTTGCCGCAGCCGGACTCGCCGACGATGCCCAGCGTCTCGCCCCGGCCCAGCCGGAAGTCCACGCCGTCGACCGCGCGCACGGCGCCGACCTGCTTGCGGAAGACGATGCCCCGCGTCAGCGGGTAGTGCTTGACCAGGCCGACGACCTCCAGGATCGGCTCCTTCGGCTTCGGCGAGGCATCAGTCATCCAGGCACTCCCTCCAGAAGTGGCAGGCACTCCCCCGCGTCGGCGACACCTCGTACAGCGGCGGCTCGTCGGTGCGGCAGACGTCCCGGGCCAGGGGGCAGCGGGGGTGGAAGGCGCAGCCCGGCGGGATGTTCATGAGGTTGGGCGGCAGACCCTTGATGGCGTAGAGCTCCTGGCCCTTCTGGTCCAGGCGGGGGATGGAGTCCAGCAGGCCGCGGGTGTACGGGTGGGCGGGGGCCTTGTAGATGTCGTGGACCGGTGCCGACTCGACGATCCGGCCCGCGTACATCACGGCGATGCGGTCGGCGACGTCGGCGACCACGCCCAGGTCGTGGGTGATGAGGATGAGGCCCATCCGGTACTCGCGCTGGAGTTCCGCGAGCAGCTCCATGACCTGGGCCTGGACGGTGACGTCGAGGGCGGTGGTCGGTTCGTCGGCGATGATCAGGGCGGGTTCCAGGGCCAGCGCCATCGCGATCATGATGCGCTGGCGCATGCCGCCGGAGAACTGGTGCGGGTACTGCCTGACCCGCTCCCGGGCGGCGGGGATGCGCACCCGGTCCATCAGTTCGACCGCCCTGGCCCGCGCGTCCTTGCGGGACATGCCCCGGTGCACGGTGAACATCTCGCCCAGCTGGTCGCCGACGGTGAGCACGGGGTTGAGGGACGACAGCGCGTCCTGGAAGATCATCGCCATCTCGGCACCCCGGATCCGCCGGCGTTCGTCCTCCTTGAGCTTCAGCAGGTCCCGCCCCTGGAAGACGACCTCACCGCCGGTGATCCGGCCGGGCGGGATGTCGAGGATGCCCATGATCGCCTGTGCGGTCACGGACTTGCCGGAACCCGACTCGCCGAGCACGGCCAGGGTCTCCCCCGCGTCCACGCCGTAGCTGACCCCGTTGACGGCCTTGGCGACCCCGTCCCGGGTGTGGAACTCCACGTGCAGGTCCCGCACTTCGAGCAGCACGGCCGCTCACCTCAGCTTCGGGTCGAGGGCGTCGCGCACCGCGTCGCCGAGCATGATGAACGCCAGGACGGTGATCGCGAGGGCCCCGGAGGGCCACAGCAGCGCGTGCGGGGCGTTGCGGATGTACGGGGAGGCGGCGGAGATGTCGATGCCCCACGAGACGCTGGGCGGCTTCAGGCCGACGCCGAGGTAGGACAGGGTGGCCTCCAGCGAGATGTAGGTGCCGAGCGCGATGGTCGCGACGACGATGACGGGCGCGACGGCGTTCGGCGCGATGTGCCGGAGCACCAGGCGGGAGTGGGAGGCGCCGAGGGCCCGCGCGGCCTGGACGTAGTCGTTCTGCTTGGCGGTGATGACGGCACCGCGGGCGATGCGGGAGAGCTGCGGCCAGCCGAGCAGCACGATGAAGCCGATGACCGGCCAGATGGTGTTGCTGGTGATGACGGAGAGCAGCACAAGGCCGCCGAGGACGACGGGGATGGCGAAGAAGACGTCGGTGATCCGGGACAGGACCGAGTCCCAGACGCCGCCGAAGTACCCGGCGAGGGCGCCCAGGACACTGCCGAGGACGGCGACGCCGAGGGTGGCGAGGATACCGACCGCGACGGACGTACGGGCGCCGTAGACGGTGCGGGTGTAGACGTCGCAGCCCTGGCCGTCGAAGCCGAAGGGGTGGCCGGACTGGGAGCCCTGCTGGGCCTTGGACAGGTCGCACTTCAGGGGGCTGCCGGAGGCGATCGCCGAGGGCCACAGGGAGATGAGGACCAGGAAGAGGATGACCAGGGCGGAGACGAGGAAGACGGGGTTGCGGCGCAGGTCGCGCCAGGCGTCGGACCACAGGGAGCGCGGCCGTTCCTCCGGCCCGGTGCCGTCCGGGCCCGGACGCTTCTCCAGCGTCTCGGCCTCCTCGACGCCCAGGTCCATGGGGCCGCCCATCCCGGTGCCGGCGATGGCCTGTTCGGGTTCGTGGCGTCCGTCAGGCATAGCGGATCCTCGGGTCGAGTACGGCGTACAGGAGGTCGACGATCAGGTTGGCGACCAGGAACACCAGCACCAGCACGGTGACGAAGCCGACGACGGTCTGCGTGTTCTGCCGGAGGATGCCCTGGTAGAGCTGGTAGCCGACACCGTGGATGTTGAAGATCCGCTCGGTGACGATGGCGCCGCCCATGAGGAAGCCGATGTCGGCCCCGATGAAGGTGATCACGGGGATGAGGGAGTTGCGCAGCAGGTGCCGGACGACCACCCGGTGGCGGGGCAGGCCCTTGGCGACGGCGGTGCGGACGTAGTCGGAGCGCCGGTTCTCGGCGATGGAGGTGCGGGTCAGCCGGGTGACGTAGGCGAGGGAGACGGAGGCCAGGACGAGTCCGGGCAGGATCAGTTCGTCGAAGGGCGCCTCGGAGGAGACCGAGGGCCGGATCCAGCCCCACTTCACGCCGAGCAGCAGCTGGAGCAGCAGGCCGGTGACGAAGGTGGGGACGGAGATGACGACGAGGGTGAGCAGCAGCACGCCGGTGTCGACGGGGCGGCCCCGGCGCAGTCCGGTGACCACGCCGAGGGTGACGCCGATGACGACCTCGAAGAGGATCGCGATCAGGGTGAGCCGGATGGTGACGGGGAACGCCGTCGCCATCAGCTCGGTGACCTCCTGACCGTTGAACGCCGTGCCGAAGTCGCCGGTGAAGAGGTTCCCCATGTAGGTCGCGTACTGCTGCCAGACGGGCTTGTCGAGGCCGAACTCCTGCTCGAGGCGGGCGGCGGTCGCCGGGTCGCACTGGCGTTCACCGCACAGTCCGGCGATGGGGTCGCCCATCACGTTGACCATGAGGAAGATCAGCAGCGTGGCCCCGATGAACACCGGGATCATCTGGAGCAGCCGTCGGACGACATAGCGCCCCATCGCGGATCAGCTCACCTTGATCTGTTCGTACACGGGGACGCTGAAGGGGTTGAGCTTGACGTCGGAGAGCCGGTCGGACCACCCGGCGCTGCCGTTCTGGTACCAGAGCGGGATGGCCGCCATGTTGTCGCGGACGACCTCCTCGGCCTGCTGGAACAGGTCGATGGCCTTGGCGGTGTCGGTCTCCCGGTTGGCCTGGTCGACGAGGTCGTCGAACCGCTCGTTGGACCATTCGCCGTCGTTGGACGAGGCGCCCGTGTAGTAGAGCGGCTGGAGGAAGTTCTGGATGAGCGGGTAGTCCATCTGCCAGCCGGAGCGGAACGGGCCCGGCATCTTGCGGTCGGTGATCTCGTTGCGGAAGTCGGCGAAGGTGCCCACCGGGGCGGCGGTGCAGGCACGCTCGTCGTCCAGCGCGTTGTTGATGGAGTTGCAGACGGCGTTGACCCACTCGCGGTGGGAGCCGGTGTCCGCGTTGAAGGTGATCGTCACCTTGCCGCCGGGCAGCCCGCCGCCCTCCTCGATGAGCTTCTTGGCCTCGTCGGGCTTGTACTCGCAGGCGTCCCCGCACAGGCCCGCCTGGTAGCCGCCGTCCTCGCCGAGGACGGGTGAGGTCCAGTCGGTGGCGGGGGTGCGGGTCTTGTGGAAGATCGTGTCGGTGATCTGCTTCCGGTCGATCGCCATGGACAGGCCCTTGCGGACCTTCTCCGAGCCCGCCTTGTTCCAGTCCGGGTCGTAGAACGGGAAGGCGAGGGTCTGGATGATGCCGGCGGGGGTGTTGAGGTAGCGGTCACCGAGGTCGTTCCGCACGTTCTTCAGCTGGGCTGCGGGAACGTCGTCGACCAGGTCGAGGTTGCCGGCGATGAGGTCGGTGTAGGCGGTGTTGGCGTCGGTGTAGACCTTGAGGTCGACGCCGCCGTTCTGCGCCTTGTCGTCGCCGGGGTAGTCGTCCCACCTGCGCAGGGCCATCTGCGAGCCGCGCGTGTAGGAGTCGACCAGGTAGGGGCCGTTGCCGATGGGCTTCTTCACCCAGGCGTCGTGGTCGTCGAAGAACGCGCGGGGCAGCGGGACGAAGGCGTTGTAGCCGAGGGTGTCGGGGAAGGTCGAGAACTTCTGGGTGAGCTCGACGGTGAAGGTGCGGTCGCCGGTGACCTTCAGTCCTGACATGGTGTCGGCGGTCTGCTCGCCCTCCTCCGGGTGGACCTGGTCGTAGCCCTCGATGTAGCCGAAGAAGTACGAGTTGCGCTGGTTGTTCCTCAGGCTCGCGCCGTAGTTCCAGGCGTCGACGAAGGACTGGGCGGTGACCTTCTCACCGTTGCTGAAGGTCCAGCCGTCCTCGACGGTGACGGTGAAGTTCTGGGAGTCGGAGGTCTCGATCTTCTCGGCGAGCATGTCCTTGGCCTCGCCGGTCTCCGGGTCGTACCGCTTCAGCCCCCGGAAGATCATGTCGAGGACCTTGCCGCCCTGCACCTCGTTGGTGTTCGACGGCTCCAGCGGGTTCTGCGGATCGCCCCAGGAGGCGCTCAGCACGGCCCCGGAGTCGCTCCCGCCACCGTCTCCGTCGCCTCCACAGCCCGTCGCCGCGAGGGCGACCGCCATCGCGCAGGCGGCCCATTTGGCGTGCATGGCTCCGCGCATGTGGTGCCTCCTCGTACGTGCGCCGATCATGTACGTCAATATCGACGCAAAGCACCCGGCACGCATGCGCACGGCACCTGTACGGGGGTGACCCCGGCCATCTGCACGTACGGGAGGTCCCCGAACGAGCGACGGCGGCCCCGTCCGCCTCCCGAACGCGCGACGGCTGCCGCCCGCCTCCTGCGAGGCGAACGGCAGCCGTGGCGGTCCGACGAGGTGTCAGTCCTTCTCGACCGACTCCTCCAGGGCCTTCAGCGCCGGGTCCAGGACGACGTCCTCGCCGCGGGACTCCGTGGTCGGGTCCTCCGGGAAGTGACAGGCCGTCAGGTGGCCGTCGCGGTTGCCGGAGAGCTGCACGAGCGGCGGCTCCTCCGTCGCGCACTTGTCCTGGGCCTTCCAGCACCGGGTGCGGAAGCGGCAGCCGGACGGAGGGGAGATCGGCGAGGGCACGTCGCCGTAGAGGCGGATGCGCTCCCGGTTCTCCGTCTCGTCGTCCATGGCCACCTCGGGCACGGCCGACAGAAGGGCGTGGGTGTAGGGGTGCCGGGGACGGTTGTAGATGGAGTCCCGGTCCCCGACCTCGACCACCTTGCCGAGGTACATCACGGCGACGCGGTGCGAGAAGTGCCGGACCACCGCCAGGTCGTGCGCGATGAAGAGGAAGGCGATGCCCAGTTCGTCCTGGACCTTCTTCAGCAGGTTGACGACCTGCGCCTGGATCGACACGTCCAGCGCGGACACCGGCTCGTCCGCCACGATCAGCTTCGGGTTGAGCGCGAGGGCACGGGCGACGCCGATGCGCTGGCGCTGGCCGCCGGAGAACTCGTGCGGGAAGCGGTTGTAGTGCTCGGGGTTGAGGCCGACGAGCTCGAGCAGCTCGCGCACCTTCTTCTCCCGGCCGCCCGTGGGATTGATCCCGTTGACCTCCATCGGTGACTTGATGATGGTGCCGACGGTCTGCCGCGGGTTCAGCGACGAGTACGGGTCCTGGAAGATCATCTGGATCTCGGACCGCACGGGTGCCAGCTGCCTGCGCTTGGCGTGCGTGATGTCCTGGCCGGCGTACTCGATCCTGCCGCCGGTCGGCTCCAGCAGCCGGGTGATGAGCCGGCCGGTGGTCGACTTGCCGCAGCCCGACTCACCCACCAGGCCGACGCTCTCGCCGACGCCGACGGTCAGGTCGACGTTGTCGACCGCCTGGACGGCACCGACCTTCCGCTTGATCGGGAAGCCGCCGTAGATCGGGAAGTGCTTGGTCAGGCCCTCCACCTTGAGCAGCGCCTCGGTGGACGCGCCGGTGGAGCCCTGCTGTGCGGGGAGGGTGAGGTTGTCGCTCATGTCTCGGATCTCTCCCTAGCGCAGCCGGGGCTGGATCGTGTCGATGAATATGGATTGCTTCTGCTCCGCCGTCAGGTGGCAGGCAGCGGCGCGGCCCTCGCCGAGCGGTGGGCGCTCGGTGCTGCACCGGTTGCCCGGCACCTCACCGGTGAAGGCGCAGCGCGGGTGGAAGGGGCAGCCGGAGGGCGGGTTCAGCAGGCTGGGCGGCGATCCGGGGATCGGGTTGAGCGCCTGCGAGGTGTCGCCGCCGAGGCGGGGCATCGAGCTGAGCAGGCCCCAGGTGTAGGGGTGCTTGGGCTCGCGCAGCACCTCGCGGACGCTGCCGCGCTCCACGGCCCGGCCCGCGTACATCACCAGCAGGTCGTCGGCCATGTCGGAGATGACGCCGAGGTCGTGGGTGATGAAAATGATCGCCGTGCCGAACTCCTGCTGGAGGTCCTTGAGCAGGTCGAGGATCTGCGCCTGGACCGTCACGTCCAGGGCCGTGGTCGGCTCGTCCGCGATCAGCAGGTCGGGGTCGCAGACCAGCGCCATGGCGATCATGGCGCGCTGACGCATACCCCCGGAGAACTGGTGCGGGTAGTCGTCCACCCGGGTCTTGGGCTGCGGGATGCCGACCTTGGTCAGCATCTCGATCGCCCGCTGCCGGGCCTCCTTCTTGGAGGCACCGGTGTGCTTCATGTACGGCTCGGCGATCTGCCGGCCCACCGTGTAGTACGGCGAGAGCGCCGTCAGCGGGTCCTGGAAGATCATCGCGACCTTGTTGCCGCGGAGCTTCTCCATCTCCTTCTCGGAGGCGGTGACCAGGTCCTGCCCCTCGAGGATGATCTCGCCCTCGACGGTGGTGCTCTGGGGATTGTGCAGGCCGAGCACCGTCAGGTTGGTGACGGACTTGCCGGAGCCCGACTCGCCCACGATGCCGAGGGTCCTACC
Source organism: Streptomyces sp. NPDC086080 (assembly GCF_044540255.1). Taxonomy (NCBI): domain Bacteria; kingdom Bacillati; phylum Actinomycetota; class Actinomycetes; order Kitasatosporales; family Streptomycetaceae; genus Streptomyces; species Streptomyces sp. NPDC086080. Next base: position 220,478 of record NZ_JBITRU010000002.1, on the reverse strand, counting down.
GCGCTCGACGTCGAAGGACAGCCCGTCGACCGCCTTGACGATGCCGTCCTCGGTGGAGAACCGCACCCGCAGGTCGCGGACCGAGAGGAAGGAGCCAGGCCCGGTCGGGGCCTTGTCGCCTTCGGTCTTGGTCAGTGTGGTCACGGTGTTTCTCCTAGCTGAGCCGCACGCGCGGGTCGATGTACGCGTAGACGAGGTCCACGAGGATGTTCAGGAGCAGGATGAAGAACGCCCCGAACAGCATGACGCCCATGGTCACCGGCAGGTCCTTCGTGAGCGAAGAATCCACCGCGAGACGGCCGATTCCGGCCAGGTCGAACGTGAACTCCGTGACCACCGCGCCGGACAGCAGTGCGCTGAGGTCGATACCCAGGATGGTGACGATCGGGATGAGCGAACCGCGCCAGGCGTAACGGAAGAAGACGTAGCTCTGCTTCATGCCCTTGGCACGCGCGGTACGGACGTGCTCCTCCTGGAGCTGCTCGATCATCGTCGAGCGCGCCATACGGGTGTACTGCGCGGTGAAGATGGTGGCCATCACCGCCCACGGGATCAGCAACCCGGCGGCCCAGGTGAGCGGGTTCTCGGTGAAGGGAGAGTACTTGGGGTTCTCCATCCAGCCCGTCTGGTAGACCACGAGGCCCAGGACGATCGGGCCGAGGAAGTAGATCTGGAAGGAGCTCAGCACGATGGACGCACCGCTGACCGCTCTGTCGGCCACCGTGCCGCGCTTCCACGCGGCCAGCATGCCGGCGCCGAGGCCCACGATGAGGAAGATGACCAGACCGCCGACGGTCAGCGACAGCGTCAGCGGGAAACGGTCCATGATCGAGTCCCAGACGAACTGCCCCGTCTCGAAGGACTGACCGAGGCAGGGGGCGGCGCAGTGGCCGGTCGCGAAGTCCCGCCCGGTGACGATGCCCGACATGAACTCCCAGAACTGGGTGGTGATGGGCTTGTCCAGGCCGAGGTTCTCGCGGATCACGGCGAGGTTCTCGGGCGAGCAGTTCTTGCCGCAGGACAACGCAGCGAAGTCCTGAGGAACCGTATAGAACAGGAAGAACGTGAAGGCGCCGATCAGGAACATGATGACGACGGCGCCGATCAGCCTGCGGATGAGGAACTGAAGCATGGCGGGTGGATGCTCTCTTCGAAACGCGGCGGCAGGGAGGGGGAACCGTCCGCGGGGGTGCGCTCCGCCTGGCGCACACCCCCGCGGTCAGCCGAGCTGACGGGTTACGGCTGCTTCAGGTACACGTCGTTGATGTCGATGTAGCTCGACCGAGTGCTGTACCGGGCGCCACCGATGTTCGAACCGTAGAGCTGGATCTGCTTCGAGTAGTAGACCGGGGCAGCCGGGTTGATCTCCTCCACGATGCGGTGGTGAGCCTGCTCCCAGGTCTTGGCGGCCTCCTCCGGCTCCTGTTCCAGGGCCTTCTGGATCAGCTCGTTGACCTGCTTGTCGTTGATGTGCGAGTAGTTGGACGCACCGTCGGCGATCAGCTCACCGTCGTAGACCGGGGTGATGACGGTGGACGGCGACGGCCAGTCCTGGCCCCAGCCGGTCATGTAGATGTCGTACGGGTTGTCCAGCTTGCCGACCTGCTCGTAGAAGCTGGCCCGGTCGATCTCCTTGGCCTGGACGTCGAAGCCGATCTTGGCCAGGGCGCCCTTGATGATGACCTGCTGGGCCTGGCCGCGCGGGGTGTTGGAGTAGGCGTAGCTGAGCTTCGTACCCTCCTTGACGCCCGCCTCCTTCAGCAGTTCCTTGGCCTTCTCGATGTCGCCGTTGGGCTTCTTCAGCTTGCCGAACGGGTCGTACTCGGGGTCGAAGTTCGGCAGGGTCGGGGCGAGCAGACCGCCGGCCACCTCACCGCCGTAACGGCCACCGTCCGCCTGGACCATGGACTGGTTCGGGAGCGCGTAGGTGATCGCGTCACGGACCTTCTTGTCCTTGACCCGGTCCAGGTTGAAGTTCAGCTGCCACACGTAGGGCTGGTAGCCCTGGATGGTGCGCTTCTTGGCGTTGGCGTCACCGATGACCGTGGACATCTGCGCCGGGTCCACCGAGTCGGTGAACTGGATGGCGTTCTTGGCCTCGCCCTGGTCGGCGATCAGACGCTTGGTCTGGCTGGCCTGGTCGATGGTGGCGCTGAAGTTGTAGCCGTCGACGTACTGGTGACGCACCGCGTCCGTCTTCGGGTCCCACTGGTCGTTCTTGACCAGCTTCATCGACTTGCCCGGCTTGTACTCGGCGATCTTGTAGGGGCCGAGCGCCTTCGGGGCGTCGTCGTACTTCTCCTTCGTGTCCGCCTTCTCGGGGACGATGGCGTAGCCGGCCATGGCCAGGGCCTGCGGGAGGTCCGGGCGCGGCTTGTCGAAGTGGAAGACGACCGTCTTGGCGTCCGGGGTCTCCAGCACGGTGTCCGGCAGGTGCTTGCCCTTGTAGGGGCCGTCCGGCAGCGCCTTGCGGTAGTCGTTGCCCGAGAGCCAGGACTGGATGAAGGTCGGGCCGTCGAAGATGACCTTCGAGTACAGACGCTCGATGGAGTGGCGGACGTCGGCCGAGGTGATGGCGTTGCCGTCCTCGTCCTTCACGCCGTCCTTCAGCGTGTACGTCCAGGTCTTGCCGCCGTCGGAGGACGTGCCCGAGTCGGTGGCGATGTCACCGACGACGGTCAGGTTGCCCTTCTCGTCCTCCTCGTAGTTCGTCAGGCCGCGGTGGACCAGGTTGGCGAACTGGCCGGCATCGCTGACGTAGATCTGACCCGGGTCCATGTGGGTCAGGTCCGACTGCATGTAGACGTTGATGAAGCCGCCGGGCTTGGCTCCGGGGACCTCCGCGGCCGGGCCGGTGGAGGCGGCCGCGTCACCGTAGGCGACAGGATCCTGCTGCTCGGCAGCGTCCTTCTGGGACTTGGAGTCGTCCTTGCCCTTGCTGCCACCGTCGCTGTTGCCGGAGCAGCCGGTCAGGGCCATGGAACCGGCCACGATGGCGACGGCGATGGCGCGCGCGGTACGCGTTCTGATGGGCTTCATGATGCCGATGCACCTACCTGTCATTAGTTGTCCACGAGTGCTGCCTGACGGTCCGGTCACCCGGCACGGGGGCGGCAGCTCCCCCACCACCAATGGACGGTTAGCGTCCGGTCTTGGGGTCGAATGCGTCCCGGACGGAGTCGCCGAGAAGGTTGAAGCAGAGAACGAACACCACCAGCGCCACGCCCGGGAAGAACATGAACATCGGGTCCTGCTCGTACACACGGGCGGCGAGGGCGAACATCCGGCCCCAGTCGGGGGTCGGCTCGACGAAGCCGACGCCGATGTACGAGAGGAAGGCGATGGAGAGGATCGTTCCCGGGAGGATGTAGGTGGCCTGCACCAGGATCGGGGTCACGATGTTCGGCAGGATCTCCTTGCGCACGATGCGCCACGGAGAGGCACCGGACACCTTGGCCGCCTCGACGAACTCCCTCTCGGCGAGCGAGAGCACGGAGCTACGCACCAGACGGGCCAGGCCCATCCAGCCGAGGAACCACATGACCAGGGTGATCGCTATGGCCCGCAGGTAGGTGGGGGTCTCGTCCTGCGGGTCGACGAACATCGCCACCACGACGGGCATGAAGGCGATGAAGAACAACTGCTGCGGGAAGGCCAGGAAGAAGTCGGTGACCCGCCCGAGCCAGTAGTCCACCCGGCCACCGAAGTAGCCCATGACCAGGCCGATGACCACGCCCGTGATCACACAGAGCGTCGTGACGACCACAGCCATGTACAGCGAGGTACGGATGCCGTACAGCAGCATCGTGAACACGTCACGGCCCAGCTTCGGCTCCACGCCGAACCAGAACTCGCCCGACATACCGCCGAAGGAGCCGGTCGGCATGGCGAAGTCGTCCAGGAGGAACGGGTACTCCGGCTCCTGCGCGTACAGGGTGTAGGGGTCCTTCCCGTACAGCTTCGCGATGAGCGGGGCACACGCGGAGACGACGAAGAAGAAAATCACTACGCACGCGGACACGACCCCGGTACGGTCGCGCTTGAAGCGCTGCCACATCAACTGGCCGGGGGAACGACCCTCGGACTGCTTCTCGCCCTCGACGACCGCGTTTTCGGCGGTCGCTGCGAGCTCAGGGTCCAAGACAGCCGCGGACCCGGAGTCCTCGGCCTTGATTGGACTGGTCATGTCTGTTCGTCCCCCGGGGGGTTGGAGAGTTGAGCGCAGCACAGATACCGGCAGGTTCTGTGGTTTGGGGGAACTTTCGCCAAGACGGTCAACGCGCGTCAAGGGCGGAAGACATAGGGATCTCCCTACCGTCCATATTTTGAGCAAAAATTGCAAAGATCGACACCTACGCGCGCTTGACACCCCTCAACACAAAGAGGCATTCCGGACATTTGGACGCTCCTTTTTGTTTACATGTCCGAAACGTGTTTGAGTGCTCTCCGATATCCGAACGGGACTTCCCGACTCCCGGCGCCCCGAGCGGGCTCCCCGGGAGCACTCCACGCGCAAGGGCCGGACCCCATCGGGATCCGGCCCTCACGGTGCCGTCGGCGGACGCCGCCCCCGAAGGGCGGCGTCACCTCAGCAGTAGGCCTTGGCCGCCCGCTTGGCCGTGCCCTTCTTGGGCTTCTCGGTGCACTTCACCGCACCTTCGGCCTGGACGCTCCAACTGCGGGCCTTGCCATAGCCCTTGTGACCGAAGCCAGTGCCGTTGGCGTTGCAGGTCTTGGCCGTGTAGTAGCCGGACGCCTTCTTGACGCCGCTGAACACCACGTACACACCCGGCTTGTTGAAGTTGAACGTGACCGACTCGCTTCTCTCCTTGGTCTTCTCCCCCGCCTTGGACAGCGTCCCGGAGACATGGGCGTCCATGCTGGAGATGACCCAGTTCGCCGAGTAGCTCGCACCCCCGGTCACCTCACGGCCCGAGCTGACCGTCTTGCGGTAGGTCGCCGACTTCGTATAGCTGCCGGTGCCGTGCTTGGGGATGTTGATCTGCTTGGCGTGCGTGATCACCCAGCCCTTGCTCAGATTGTTCCAGGACGCTGATTTGTGTCCGGGCTCACAGATCACCGGTGCGGCGCCGGCCGTGCCCGCCGGGCCGAGCGCCACGAGGGAGACGGCGGCCACACCGGTGGCCACGACCGTCGACAGGAATCGCTTGCTCATACTGCTGTTCCCCGCTTTTCTTGTGCGGCCTTGGACCTCAGCCGCAGGTCACTGCCCCGTCATAGCTTGACGACGCCCCGTCAAGCTATGACGGGGACACGGGAGGGCTCAGTGACTTGAGGGAGACTTGAGCAACAGGAATCCGAAGGAATCGCTCCTTTCCTCCCCCCGCACGTACGGAACAGCGGCTCCCTCCGCAGGCCCGTACCATGGAGAGAGGCCGTGGCGTGTGTCAGCCCGGCAGGGCCCGCACACCACAGATGCTCGTGCAGGGCATTCCTCAGCACTCCGGGAGTACGCCTTTTATGGCCACGCGCCACGACATCCGCAACGTCGCCATCGTCGCCCACGTCGACCACGGCAAGACCACCATCGTCGACGGCATGCTCAAGCAGGCCGGCTCCTTCGCCGCCCACCAGCTCGACCAGGTCGACGACCGCATGATGGACTCGAACGACCTGGAGCGTGAGAAGGGCATCACGATCCTCGCCAAGAACACGGCGGTGAAGTACCACCCCAAGGACGGCGGGGAGCCCATCACGATCAACATCATCGACACCCCCGGCCACGCCGACTTCGGCGGTGAGGTCGAGCGCGGCCTGTCGATGGTCGACGGTGTGGTGCTGCTGGTGGACGCCTCCGAGGGCCCGCTGCCGCAGACCCGCTTCGTGCTGCGCAAGGCGCTGCAGCAGCGGCTGCCCATCATCCTGTGCATCAACAAGACGGACCGCCCGGACGCCCGTATCGACGAGGTCGTCAACGAGACCTACGACCTCTTCCTCGACCTGGACGCCGACGAGGAGCAGATCGAGTTCCCGATCGTCTACGCCTGCGGGCGGGACGGCGTCGCCTCCCTGACCAAGCCGCAGGACGGCACGGTCCCGTCCGACTCCACCAGCCTGGAACCGTTCTTCTCGACGATCCTGGACTACATCCCGGCGCCGACCTACGACGCGGACGCCCCGCTCCAGGCCCACGTCACCAACCTCGACGCCGACAACTTCCTCGGCCGTATCGCCCTGCTGCGCGTTCACCAGGGTGAGCTGAAGAAGGGCCAGACGGTCGCCTGGATGAAGCGGGACGGCTCCGTCACCAACGTGCGCATCTCCGAGCTGATGATGACCGAGGCGCTCACCCGCAAGCCCGCGGAGAAGGCCGCCCCCGGTGACATCTGTGCCGTCGCCGGCATTCCGGACATCATGATCGGCGAGACCCTGGCCGACCCGGAGAACCCCGTCCCGCTGCCGCTGATCACGGTCGACGAGCCGGCGATCTCCATGACCATCGGCACCAACACCTCCCCGCTGGTCGGCCGCGGCGGCACCGGCAAGGGCGCCGACAACAAGGCGGCCGTCAAGGACCGCAAGGTCACCGCCCGCCAGGTCAAGGACCGTCTGGACCGCGAGCTGATCGGCAACGTGTCGCTGCGCGTCCTGGACACCGACCGCCCCGACGCCTGGGAGGTACAGGGCCGCGGCGAGCTGGCGCTGGCCATCCTGGTCGAGCAGATGCGCCGTGAGGGCTTCGAGCTCACCATCGGCAAGCCTCAGGTGGTCACCAAGGAGGTCGACGGCAAGGTCCACGAGCCGGTCGAGCGCATGACCGTCGACGTCCCCGAGGAGCACATGGGCGCGGTCACGCAGCTCATGGGCGTCCGCAAGGGCCGGATGGACAACATGTCCAACCACGGCTCCGGCTGGGTGCGCATGGAGTTCGTGGTGCCCTCGCGCGGTCTGATCGGCTTCCGTACGGAGTTCCTGACCCAGACCCGCGGCACGGGCATCGGCCACTCCATCCACGAGGGCCACGAGCCCTGGTTCGGCACGCTGACCACCCGCAACAACGGCTCCCTGGTCGCCGACCGCGCGGGCGCGGTCACCGCGTTCGCGATGACCAACCTCCAGGAGCGCGGCGTGCTGTTCGTCGAGCCCGGCACCGAGGTGTACGAGGGCATGATCGTCGGCGAGAACTCGCGCTCCGACGACATGGACGTCAACATCACCAAGGAGAAGAAGCTCACCAACATGCGGTCGTCCACGGCCGACGTGGCCGAGTCGATCGTCCCGCCGCGCAAGCTGTCGCTGGAGCAGTCCCTGGAGTTCTGCCGCGACGACGAGTGCGTGGAGGTCACCCCGGAGGCCATCCGCATCCGCAAGGTGAACCTGGACGCCCGCGAGCGCGCCCGCGCCGCGAGCCGCGCCAAGCACGGCTGACCGGCCGGATCCCCGGGCGCGGCCGGACCGACGCGGCGCCGGGCACGGCTGACCGGGCGGGTATCCGAGCACGGCCGGACCGATGCGGCGCCGGACACCACCCCACCGGCAGGGCGCCCGCCACGGGACCGGGCCGCGACCCGGACACCGCCGGGCGTCCGGGCACACCGACGCATGCGGGCGGGCCGACGCCGCGCCGGTCCCGGCCGGACCAGGCCGGGCCCGCCGCCGAGCACGCACGGCACGGGATCGGGTGGGTGCCCGGACACCGTCGGCCGCCCGGGCACACCGACGCATACGGCCGGACCGGCCGGGACCGGGTAAGGACCCTGGGCCTACGGAAGCGGGGGGGCCCCCCCCGGGGGGGGGGGGGGGGGGGGGGGGGGGGGGGGGGGGGGGCGGCCGCCCCGCCGCGCGCCCCCCCCCCCCCCCCCCGCCCCGGCCGGGAGGGGGTAGGCCCGCGGGGCCTCCCCCGCCCCCCCCCCCGGGGGGGGGGGGCCCGCTTCCGTGTGGTCCGGAGCCGTCAGTCCCCGGACGACGGCTCGGGGCTCCTCGCCTCCGGCGAGCCCTCCGAGCCGGGTCCGGCCGGCGAGCCGGACGGGCCCTGAGCGGACTTCTTCAGGAAGCCCATGTCCTCGAAGACCGGCGTGCGGAAGCCGAAGGCGCCCGCGTTGGCCAGGTTCTCGCGGGCCGCGGTGAGCTGGGGACGCTGGAAGAGGGGGATCGAGCCGGCTGCCGCCCAGATGCGGGAGTCGGCCTTGCGGAGCAGGGCGTGGCGCTCGGCGTCGTCGAGGGTGCCGATGGCCTGGTCGAAGAGCTGGTCCACCCGGTCGGTACCGACGCGGGTGTAGTTCTGCTCCACGTTCAGGGAGCCGTCGGCGGCCGCGACCGGCTTGGAGTAGACGGGGCGGGCGTCGGTGGCGGGGAAGGCGGTCGCGGGCCACGAGTACAGGGCGAGGTCGTACTCGCCCGAGGCGATGTGGTCCTTGAAGTAGCTCTCGTTGTCGACCTTGGAGATGTCGGTGCGGATGCCGATCTTCTCCAGCATCGCGCTGATCCGGGCGGCCACGGTGGCCGACGTGTCCGAGCCGGGCCCCGAGGGCAGGACAAAACGGAGGGTGAGCGCCTTGCCGTCCTTGGCGACGGGGGCGTTCTCGGCGCGGGCCGGGGCGGCCGTGCCCTTGGGGGCGTAGGCGCCGGGTGCACCGCCCTGGTTCAGCTGCTGGGTGCCGGTGCCCGAGTCGCGGGGGGCCTTGCTGTCACCGTCGCTCCCGCTGCCGTCGCCTTTGTCGGCCTTGTCGCCCTTTTCATTATTCTCGTCCTTGTCGTCCTCGCCGACGATGTACGTGCCGTCGTCGCCCCCGGATGCGCCGTCGGAGCCCTTGTCGCTGCCGGAGTCCTCGTCGCTCTCGGACCCGGCCGCCTTCTCCTCCTCGTCCTTCTTCTCCTCCTCGACCGGGCCCCCGCGCACCCAGCCGGCGTCCGCGAGCAGTGCCCGGGCCTCCTTGGCGTCCTGCTCACCGAGGGCTCCGCTGCCGTCGGCGTAGGCGGACTGGCCGGAGAGTGCGAGGTGGCTGCCGACGGGCCGGGCGGGCAGGCCCAGCGGCTTCAGGACGGCCTCGGCGATGGCCGTGCGGTCCAGGGCACGGGCCACGGCCCGGCGGACCCGCTCGTCGGCCAGGGGGCCCTCGGCGCCGTTGAGGGCCAGCTGGGTGTAGGCGGGCTCCAGGGACTTGCGGACCTCGAAGCCGCCGAGGGCCTTCTGCTGACGGGCGTACTTCGCGGCCTTCTTGCGGAGCTTCTCGCGGGCGGTGATCTCCTCGTCGGCGGCGTCCTCGTCGGAGCCGTTGGCGACCGCCCAGGAGCGCAGCGCGTCCGCGGCGGACCGGTCCGCGCCGGGGCCCGCGAGGGGGGCGCCCCCGCTCTCGTCCGGCGGAAGCGCGGCGGCGGTGATCCGGCCGGCGGCGGTGGGATCGATCTCGGCCAGGTCGAGGGTGCCGGCGCTGAGCGCGGAGATCCGCTTGTCGTGGGCGACGGAGCGCAGCACGATCTCCGAGAGCTTCGCCGGTTCGCCCCACCAGCGCGGGTTGCGGGTGAGGGTGACCTCGTCCTCCACGGTGTCGACCTTCTTCACCGTGAAGGGCCCCGCGGTGACCTTCAGCTTCTTGCGCGCCCCGTCGTTGAAGGAGTCCGGGGTGCCCATGACCTCCTTGGGGTACAGCGGGGTGAACAGCGACTTCCAGTCGGCGTAGGGGCGGCTGAAGGTGACCTTGACCTCGAGGTCGTTCTTGCCCCGCTCGACCTTCCCGATGCGGTCGTAGCCGGCGTTGCGGGCGGTCCAGTAGGCGGTGTCCTTGCCGGACAGGGCGCGCCACTGGGCGGCGAAGTCGGCGGCGCCGATCTCGCGGCCGTCGCTCCAGACCGCCTGCTGGTTGAGCTTGTAGAGGACCACCTGCTGGGGCTCGGTGTCGACGACCTCGGCGGACTCCAGATAGTCCGGGTTGCGCACGGCCCGGCCCCGGCCGTCCATCCGGTACAGGGAGGGCAGGACGGCCTGGGCGACCCGGCTGGTGGTGGTGTCGGCGTCCGCCTGGAAGGTGTTCAGGGTCGCCGGGACGGAGTCCACGGCCCAGCGCAGGGTGCCCCCGTCGGCGATCCTCGCCCGGTCGGCGCGCGCGATGTCCGCTCCGGCGAGCGGCCTGCCCGCGGGGTCGTCGTCGGAGCCGCATCCGGCCAGCGCGGGCACCGCGAGGATTCCCGCGGTGAGGAAGGCGACCGAGCGCTGAGCGGCGCGTGGTCCGACGCCGTCGTGGGACATCTCTGGGTACCTCCGGGAAGCCGCGGGCGTTACGATCACTTTTGGTGGTATTTGGAGCTCATCCGATGTATGCGGCCCACTGAAGAGGAAAGGGTTCGGCAACTCAGGGCGACACGGCGGCCACGGGTGTCAAGCCCACCCGTGCGGCGCAACGCACCGAGAAGGTGCACCCATACGCCTCAGCCAATCGATGCACATCCCTTCACAGCGCAAGGTGTGACGCGCAACACTCGCAGGCGCATGAACGTTGCCGCCTTGGGCCAGAAGGACCCGTGGAAGTGAGGGCAAGTCATGTCCGTGCACGACGAACTGACATCCGTCCAGCGCTGTCTCGACGACCTGATCCGGTCGGTGGGGCGCCTGGAGAAGCAGATGGGCAGCGGCGGCCTGGAGATGCGCCGCGTCCGGTCCGACACCAATCACCTGCGCGAGAGCGTCGCGCTGCTGCGGGAGACGACCGCCGCCACCGCGGCCCCCCAGAAGCGCACCGACCTCGTGACCATCTCCGACACTCCCTACGACCGCTCACTGTGGGTGGACACGGACGACGAGGGTCTCGGCGCCCGCGGCCGTCACGCTCCCTGACCCCCGCTGCCGACACGCCCCCCTGACCCCTACCGGAGTGGACAAGTGGCCACTGGCACGGAACCTCCTGCCACAGAACCCCATCCCCGACGCGGCGGCGTGAGAACCGGTACCCGCGCCGCGATCGCCGCCCCGCACCTGCGGACCGACCGCTGGTGGCTGGCCCCGGCCGCCACCGCGGCCGGGCTGCTCGCCTTCGTCGTCTACTCGACCTGGCGGGCCCTCGCGAACGCCGACTACTACGCGGCACCGTATGTCTCGCCGTTCTACTCGCCCTGTCTCGCGGAGAACTGCGAGCCGATGAAGGCCGGACCCAACTGGGAGCTGTTCGGCAGCTGGTGGGGCCTCTCGCCGGCGATCATCATCCTGATCTTCCCGCTCGGCTTCCGGCTGACCTGCTACTACTACCGCAAGGCCTACTACCGGGGCTTCTGGGCGTCCCCGCCGGCCTGCGCCGTCGCCGAACCGCACGCCACGTACACCGGGGAGACCCGCTTCCCCCTCATCCTGCAGAACATCCACCGGTACTTCTTCTACGCGGCGCTGCTGGTCGCCTGCATCCTGACCTACGACACCGTGCTCGCCTTCCGCGACGAGGACTACCGGTGGGGCCACATGGGTCTCGGCACCCTGGTCTTCCTGGTCAACATCGCGCTGATCTGGGCGTACACGATCTCCTGCCACTCCTGCCGGCACATCGTCGGCGGAAAGCTCAAGCACTTCTCCCGGCATCCGGTGCGCTACCGGATGTGGCAGTGGGTGGGCCGGCTCAACGCCCGGCACATGCAGCTCGCCTGGGCGTCGCTGCTGAGTGTGGCGCTCGCCGACCTCTACGTGTACCTCGTCGCGACCGGTGTCTTCGACGATCCGCGCTTCTTCTAGCTGGGGGCTTTGACTGATGTCCGTGGTCGACCGACAGGAGTGGGACGTCGTCGTGGTCGGAGCCGGTGGCGCGGGCCTGCGCGCCGCCGTCGAGGCACGCGAGCGGGGCGCCCGTACGGCCGTGATCTGCAAGTCGCTGTTCGGCAAGGCCCACACCGTGATGGCCGAGGGCGGCATCGCGGCGGCGATGGGCAATGTCAACTCCGGCGACAACTGGCAGACGCACTTCCGCGACACCATGCGCGGCGGGAAGTTCCTCAACCAGTGGCGGATGGCCGAGCTGCACGCACAGGAGGCACCGCAGCGCGTGTGGGAGCTGGAGACCTGGGGCGCGCTGTTCGACCGGACGAAGGACGGCCGGATCTCGCAGCGCAACTTCGGCGGTCACGAGTACCCGCGACTGGCCCATGTGGGCGACCGTACGGGTCTTGAGCTGATCCGCACCCTCCAGCAGAAGATCGTCGCGCTCCAGCAGGAGGACTTCCGGGAGACCGGGGACTACGAGTCCCGGCTGAAGGTCTTCCAGGAGTGCACCGTCACCCGGGTGCTGAAGGACGGGTCCCGGGTATCGGGGGTCTTCGGCTACGAGCGGGAGACCGGGCGCTTCTTCGTCCTCGAAGCGCCCGCCGTGGTGATCGCGACCGGCGGGATCGGCAAGTCGTTCAAGGTGACCTCGAACTCGTGGGAGTACACCGGCGACGGGCACGCGCTGGCACTGCTGGCCGGGGCCCCGCTGCTCAACATGGAGTTCGTGCAGTTCCACCCGACCGGGATGGTCTGGCCGCCGTCGGTGAAGGGCATCCTCGTCACCGAGTCGGTGCGCGGGGACGGCGGGGTGCTGCGCAACTCCGAGGGCAAGCGGTTCATGTTCGACTACGTCCCGGACGTCTTCAAGGAGAAGTACGCCGAGTCCGAGGAGGAGGGCGACCGCTGGTACGAGGACCCGGACCACAACCGCCGCCCGCCCGAACTGCTCCCGCGCGACGAGGTGGCCCGCGCGATCAACGCCGAGGTGAAGGCGGGCCGCGGCTCCCCGCACGGCGGGGTCTTCCTGGACGTGTCCACGCGGATGCCGGCCGAGGTGATCAAACGGCGGCTGCCGTCGATGTACCACCAGTTCAAGGAGCTGGCGGACGTCGACATCACGGCGGAGCCGATGGAGGTCGGGCCGACCTGCCACTACGTGATGGGCGGCATCGCCGTCGACTCCGACTCGGCGGCGGCACGCGGGGTGCCCGGGCTGTTCGCGGCCGGCGAGGTGGCCGGCGGCATGCACGGCTCCAACCGGCTCGGCGGCAACTCCCTGTCCGACCTGCTGGTGTTCGGGCGCCGGGCCGGCTGGCACGCGGCCGAGTACGCGAGCTCCACGGCGGGGGACGCGCGGCCCCGGGTGGACGGCGGACAGGTCGACACGGCCGCCGCGGAGGCGCTGCGCCCGTTCTCCGCGGAGGGCGGGGAACCGGCCGAGGGTCCGCCGGAGAACCCGTACACGGTCCACCAGGAGCTCCAGCAGACGATGAACGACCTGGTGGGCATCATCCGTCGCGAGCACGAGATGGAGCAGGCCCTGACCAAGCTCGCCGAGCTGCGGGTACGGGCCCGCCGCGCCGGGGTCGAGGGGCACCGGCAGTTCAACCCGGGCTGGCACCTCGCCCTCGACCTCAGGAACATGCTGCTGGTCAGCGAGTGCGTGGCCCGCGCGGCGCTGGAGCGCACCGAGTCGCGCGGCGGGCACACCCGCGAGGACCACTCCGGCATGGACCGCGCCTGGCGCAACGTCAACCTGCTGTGCGCGCTCGCCGGCGCCCCGGACGATCCCGCGGCGCCGGGCGACCGGATCGCCCTCACCCGCGAGAGAACCGAACCCATCCGCCCCGACCTGCTCGCCCTCTTCGAGAAGGAGGAGCTGGTCAAGTACCTCGCCGAAGAGGAGCTGTACGAGTGAGCAGCTATGAGGCCCGCTTCAAGGTGTGGCGGGGGGACGTCGAGGGTGGCGGCCTGGAGGACTTCGAGGTCGAGGTGAACGACGGCGAGGTGGTGCTCGACATCATCCACCGCCTCCAGGCCACCCAGGCCCCCGACCTCGCCGTGCGCTGGAACTGCAAGGCCGGCAAGTGCGGTTCGTGCTCGGCGGAGATCAACGGGCGCCCCCGGCTGCTGTGCATGACCCGCATGTCGGTCTTCGAGCCGGACGAGACGATCACCGTGACCCCGCTGCGGGCCTTCCCCGTGGTCCGCGACCTGGTGACCGACGTCGGCTTCAACTACACCAAGGCCCGGCAGATCCCGGCGTTCGTGCCGCCGGAGGGGGTCGGTGCGGGCGAGTACCGGATGATGCAGGAGGACGTCGACCGGTCGCAGGAGTTCCGCAAGTGCATCGAGTGCTTCCTGTGCCAGGACGTCTGCCACGTGGTCCGCGACCACGAGGAGAACAAGCCGGCGTTCGCCGGGCCGCGCTTCCTGATGCGGGTGGCGGAGCTCGACATGCATCCGCTGGACGCCGCCGAGGACGCCGGCCTGGACCGGGCGCGCACGGCCCAGGAGGAACACGGCCTCGGCTACTGCAACATCACCAAGTGCTGTACGGAGGTCTGCCCCGAGGGCATCAGGATCACGGACAACGCGCTGATCCCGATGAAGGAACGGGTGGCGGACCGCAAGTACGACCCGCTGGTGTGGCTGGGCTCGAAGATCAGGAGGCGTTAGGACGCAGCCAGCCCTCCCGGTACTCGTCCCAGTTGGTCTCCGTCGCCGCGAAGTCGATGTACGGGGCGACACCGAAGAGTTCCCGGTCGGGGTCCGTCCGGGAGAGGCCGAGGCGGGCACCGCGCACGGCGGCGGCGACGGTCTCGGCGTGACCCCAGTGGCTGGGATTGCTCTCGTAGTAGAAGGGCAGGCCCATCAGCAGATGGGTGGTGGGCGGGGTGACCTCCAGGGCGAGGGAGGTCTGCTGGGCCACGTAGCCGCCGTAGGTGCTCTCCAGCGGCCGCGCGGTGTCGTACGACATCACGGCGATCTGGTCGACGCGCCGGGCCACCTGGCCGAAGAACTTCTGCGACCACCACTTGGGATGGTCGGCGACGAGACCGGCGACCGAGTGGAGTCCCGGGAGCGGGTCGATCTGGTGGGCGGCGACCGACAGCCGGGCGTCCTCGGCGCGGGTGACGGCGCGCAGGTCGTCCAGGAGGGAGAGGTAGTCCCGGTCGCCGGAGTGCAGGGGCTCCAGGTCGAGGTGGACACCGTCGTAGCCGGTGTCCAGGACCTGACCGGCGCTGCGCACGATCTCCGCGCGGGTGGCGGCGCGGTCCAGGTGCAGGCCGTCGTTGCCCTCGTTGGCGAGGACGTCCCCGAGGAAGGCCTGGACCCGGACGCCCGGCAGTTCCCGGTGCACGGAGTCGATGAACCAGCGGGCGCGCGGGTACTTCGATTCCGGCAGGGTGCCGTCGTGCTCCAGGGGACCGGAGTGGACGTAGAGGTCCCGGATGCCGGTGCCCTTCAGGCGGCGGGCCAGCGCGCTGACGTCGGCGTCCTTCTTCCGCCCGTCGACCCACGCGTGCCCGAGCCACATGGCGTCCCGGTCACGGGTGTACGTGCCGTCCGCCGGGTCGCCCATGTAGTTGACCCGCAGGGCGGTCTCCACGGCGAGGAGCGGCACGATCAGCAGCAGGACGAGGGCGAGCGCGGTGCGCCTGACCCGGCGCCCCCAGGGCCCGCGCCGCTTGCCGGCCCGCCCTTCGGGGGGTGCGGCCGCCTCGTGGCCGGTCGGCTCCCCGTCGGCCGCCTCCCCGTCGCTCGACTCCCCACCGCTCGACTCCCCGTCGGCCTGCTCTCCCGGGCAGGCCTCGTCACGGGTGGCCTCCGCCCCGGCAGACCCTGGCGGGGACGCCCCGGCCGCCTCCGCCACAGAGGCCTCGCCCTCCGCACCGTCCGGGGCACCCGCCTCCGCCCGCTCCGCCGGAAACGCATCGGCCACCGACTCCGCACCCGACCTCGGCGCACCGAGCCGCGCACCGCCCTCTGCCGGCTCCCCGGACGAAGCCCCACGGCCCACCCCACCCACCCCGGCCGGCTCCGGCGAAGACTCCTCCCCCGACACGACCTCCGTCTCCGCACGCGTCGGCGCGCCGGACGGGGAATCGCCGTCGGCCGCGTCGGGCGGAGCATCCTCGCCGCCCTTGTCGCTCCCCCCGGTGTGCGCCGAGGGGGAGGATGCCTTGCCCGCCCGGTCCGCCGGGTCCGCCGAGTCCGCCGGATCCGTGTGCCCCCGGGTGGGAGGTGCCGGGTCCGGGGATGTCTCCTCCCCCGACGTGGCCGGTTCCTGCGGCTCGGTGCGTTCCATACCGGCTCTCCCTCACCCGCCGACTCCCGTCGGCAACCGTGTGGTTGACGTTGAGGGAGAGGACGAGGGGAACGGGTGTTCCGGTTGCGATCATGCGGCGAGGGGCGCCTGCCGTTGGTGCAGGTGACCGTCCAGGGGGAAGGCGGGCGGGGCGGCGGGGAGCACACCGGACAGGACGAAACCGCTCTTCTCCGCGACCCGGCAGGAGGCCGTGTTGTCGACCTGGTGCAACAACTCCAGGCGGACCAGGCCCTCCTGGGCGAAGGCCGTGAACGCCCAGTCGGCCAGGGCCGCCAGGGCACGCGGCGCCACTCCCCTGCCCCGTGCGTGGGCCGCGGTCCAGTAGCCGACCTCGGCCGAGGAGGACGACATGGCCGGGCGTTTGAGGACCACGTTGCCCGCGGGCCGGGCGTCGGGCGACCGCGTCTCCGTCACGGCGAACGCGAGGCGTTCGCCGGTCTCCCAGCCGCGCTGCTGCTCGGCCACCCAGCGCGCCGCGCCCGGCTCGTCGTGCACGGGCGCGCTCGCCCAGCGGCGCAGGGCCTCGTCCTGGTACAGCTCGGCGAGGAAGGCCGCGTCCTCAAAAGCCCACGGGCGCAGGGTGAGGGTGCCGGCCGTCAGACGCACCGGGGTGACCGGGGTGAGGTGCATGACGCGAGCGTACGCACCTCACCGGCGTACCGTCAGAACAGGCTCAGCAGGGCCTCCGCCGGGTCGGTGAGGACGGTGTCGGTGCCGGGGAGGGGGAGTTCGAACCAGACCGTCTTGCCCCGGGGCGTACGGCGTGAGCCCCAGGCCGCGCTGAGCAGGCCGACGAGCTGGAGGCCGCGGCCGCCCTCGTCGGTGTCCCGGGCGCGCCGTCGGCGGGGCTGGACCAGGCCGGAGTCCCAGACCTCGCAGACCAGCGTCCGGTCGAGGAGCAGACGGAGTCTGATCTCGCCCTCGCCGTACCGCAGGGCGTTGGTGACCAGTTCGCTGACCAGGAGTTCCGTGGTGTCGACCAGGGGCTCCATGTCCCAGGAGAGCAGTTGTGCGCGGGCGTACTCGCGGGCGCGGCCCACGCTGCGGGGCTCGCGGGGCAGGGTCCAGTCGCCGACGGAGTCGGCGGGCAGTCCCTGGACGCGGGCCATCAGCAGGGCGATGTCGTCCTCGCCGTGGTGGGTGTCGAGGGTGTTGAGCACGTGGTCGCAGACGTCCTCCAGTGGGGCGGAGGGGTCCGTCAGGGCGCTCACGAACGCCTGGAGGCCTTCGTCGAGGGGGTGATCGCGGCTTTCGACCAGTCCATCCGTGTAGAGCGCGAGCAGGGCGCCTTCGGGCAGTTCGACCTCCACCTCCTCGAAGGGTTCCCCGCCGACGCCGAGCGGCATGCCGGGCGGCACGTCCAGCATCAGCGCGGGCTCGCCCGGTTCGACCAGGACGGGCGGCAGATGGCCCGCGTTGGCGAAGGTGCACCTCCTGGTCACCGAGTCGTAGACGGCGTAGACGCAGGTCGCCAGGTAGACCTCGGAGAGATCCGCCTCGCGGGGGCGGCGGGCGGCTCTGGTTGCCTGCTGGACGCCTCCCGCGAAGGCCGGGGCGCCCAGGCCCCGGGCGATCTCGTCCAACTGGGAGAGGACCTCGGCGGGTTCCAGGTCGAGCTGGGCCAGGGTGCGTACGGCTGTGCGCAGTTCACCCATCGCCACGGCGGCGCGCAGGCCGCGTCCCATGACGTCGCCGACGACCAGCGCGGTGCGGTGGCCGGGCAGTTCGATGACGTCGAACCAGTCGCCGCCGACCTCGCTGGGCCGGCCCGTCGCCACGTTGCCGGGCAGATAGCGGCAGGCGATGTCGAGGCCGGAGGCCTCCGGGTCGCCGGGCGGGAGCAGGGACCGCTGGAGTATCAGCGCGCGTTCGTGCTCGCGCCGGTACAGCCGGGCGTTGTCGATGCAGACGGCGGTCCGCGCGGCCAGTTCGACCGCGAGGTCGCGGTCGCGGTCGCCGAACGGCTCGCTGCCCTTGGTGCGGGCGAACTGTACGAGGCCCACCACGGTGTCGTGGGCGACCATCGGCACGGCGAGCGTGGACTGCACCAGACCGCCGTCCTCACCGGGGACCCTCTGCGGGCGGGCGGTGCGCAGGGCGTCCGCGCAGGGCGAGTTGAAGGGGTAGTGGTGGACGGCGCCCAGCTTGACCCGTTCCCCGGCGCCCGTGAACGGCGTGTCGGAGACGGCGCTGGCGAAGGCGACCCGGCGCACCTCCGCGCTGCCGTCGGCGAGTCCCGGCGGGGTCTCGTCACCGGCCAGCAGGCCCTGGTACAGGTCGACGGTGGCCAGGTCGCAGAAGCCGGGGACGACGACGTCGAGGAGTTCGCGGGCGGTCGTCTCCAGGTCCAGCGAGTTGCCGATCCGGGCGCCCGCATCGTTGAGGAGGGCGAGATTGCGCCGTGCGGCGGCGGCCTCGCGGGCGGCGGCGCGGCGGGAGGTGATGTCGGTGCCGAGCCAGGCGATGCCGATGGGCCGTCCGCTGCCGCTGTGCACGCGGTAGAGGTTGACGGACCAGTGGCGGCGCTCGTCGGAGCCCGGCACATGGCCCGTGACGTGCATGTCCGTGATGGAGTTGCCGGACTCCAGGACCCGGCGCAGGGTCGCCGCGACCCGTTCGGCCTCCCCGCGCGGCAGATAGTCGTGCACTCCCTTGCCGCGGTGGTCGTCGGGGGTGCCGCCGAAGATGGAGGCGAACCGCTGGTTGGCGCGCCGTACCCGCAGGTCGGGGTCGATCAGCAGGAAGCCGAACGGGGATTGGCCGAATATGGCCTGCGAGGCGGCGAGATCGGTTTCGATACGGCGCAGGGTGCGGACGTCGACGACGATGCAGACGGCGGCCCTTTCCCCCTCCTCGGTCCGCGTCGGCATGACGTAGACCTCGGCGAGGCCCTCCCGGTCGCGCTCGTCCGCGGCCAGTCCGTCCGGCAGCCGGAAGGGCACCACTCCGGTCCACTCCCGGCCGTCGAGGATCTCGGCCATCTTGCGCTGGCCGCGCTCCCGCCGGACGGGCTCGACGAACGCCTCGATGGGGTCCATGCCGAGGGCACGGTCCGCGGGAATGCCGAAGATCTGCTCGGCGCGCACGCTCCACTGGTCGACGAGTCCGTCCGGGCCGATGGAGAACGAGGCGACCTTGATGTAGTCGTACATGGAGCCGGGCGGACTGCTCTGCCACATCCCGTCACCGGACGGAACGCCGCCGGACGGAGCATCGCCTGAGAAGAGGCCGTCGACGGCCCCGCTCCTCGCGCCGCCCGACGAGTCCTCGGACTCCGTGGCCTTCGCTGGTATCTCGCTCACGCGAACCGTCCCCTCCAGCTCACCGCGTCCGGCACCGGTACCGGGGGCGGCTGCCCGCAGTATCCAGCACTACGGCGCCGCACAACACGGTGTTCACGATCACAGCACGGTCCCGATGCTTTTCGGTCCGTGCCGTGAGAACACTCCCAGTCTTCTAACCAGCGGACACGTCGTCGAACCCCCCTCTTCGACTCCGTCCACGGGCCGGAACCGGTCACTCGACGGAAGGCGCGGTCGCGTACACCGGTGAACGGCCGTGCGAGGCCTCAGTCCGGGACCGTGAGTTCGAACCACACGGTCTTGCCGGCGGCGCCGGGGCGGGTGCCCCAGCGGCGGGAGGCGGAGTCCAGGAGCCGCAGTCCGCGTCCGCCCTCGTCGTCCGGCCGGGCGGGGGAAGGGCGCGGGGGGTCGGGGAGGGGGTCGGAGACCTCCACGAGGAGGACCCCGGCGAGGCCGCGGGGGCGTACCAGCCGGACGTCGATGGGGCCGGTGGCGTGCCGCAGGGCGTTGGTGACCAGCTCGCTGACCAGCAGGGCCGTGAGATCGCCGACACGGTCGAGGTCCCAGAGGCGCAGTTGGTCGCGGACGGCGCGGCGGGCGACGCGGACGGCTCCGGGGTCCGCGGCGAAGGTCCATGCGGCCCGGTCGCCGTCGGTGTCGGTCACGCGGATCACTTCCCCGCCGAGGGGGCGGAGGGAACTCGCCTCCCCCGGTCCGATGTCACGGTGTCTCGGGTGTTTCGGGTGTCTCGGGTGTCAATGGCCCCATACCCGATATACCGGACGGAGTACCGCGTTCGGCAGCACATCGTGGTGCGAACGGCGCGGAGCGGCGCCCACGCTCCGTCACTCCCGTGTCCGGGCGCCGGAGTCGTGCTTCACCCGCCCTCCCGCCGGGGCGAGAGGCCGAGATGGGCGAGGGTGTCGCGGACGGCGGGCACATCGTGGTCGAGCCAGTCGACGTCCCAGATCCGGTCGGGGGTGAGCCAGCGCAGCTCGTCGTGGTCCTCGAGGGGCCGGGGCTCGGCGGATCCGGGGCGCAGCCGGGCGGTCCACACCTGCAGCACGTACGGCGTCCGCAGCGGCCACTGACCCGGGACGCGCTCTTCCGCCTCGGCGTCGACACCGAGTTCCTCGCGCAACTCCCGTACCACCGCCGCGTCCGGGCTCTCCCCCGGCTCGACCTTGCCGCCGGGCAGTTCCCAGCGCCCGGCCAGTTCGGCGGGCGCGCTCCTGCGCGCGGCGAGCAGCCGCTCCTCGTGCCACAGGGCCGCACCGACCACCACGATCCGCTCGCTCATGCGCCGGAGCCTACGGGAGGAGGTCAGTCGGAGGACGTCGCGCTCCGGCTGATCCGCTCGACCCAGTAGAGCTGCTTGTGGCCGCGCCCGTCGAGGCTGTCCGCGATCCTCTCCGCCTCGGCGCGGGTCGCGTACCGGCCCACCCGGTAGCGATTGCCGTTGTCGTCCTGGCGCACGACGAGCCAGGGGAGAGTCACCGTGCCGTCGCTCATCGCTCCCCTCCACTTCCCGCCCGCGGCGTGTGCCGCGCCCCGCCCGATAAGGAAACCCCAGTCCGCATATGCCCGAGCCTACGCCTTGCCTTCACTGAGCGAATACGCCTTTTCACAAAGAGGCACGCAACCAGCCAGCACGCAGGGGGCGCGTGGCGGCGGATGCGCCGTGCGCGAGCCCCGACGTATCCGGTCAGCGGCATACCGCCGCGCACCCCTCGCTCCGGCCGCGACCTGGGAGAACGGCCGGATTGCCACGGTGACGGGGCCCCGGCGCCCCACGCGGCGCGCCGGAGCGGACGCGGCGCCGGGGCGCGGAAAGGAGCGCGAGGGGGTGATGGGGCGGAAGTGCGAGGCGGCCGAGGCGGACGCGGAGCGGCGCGTGGAGCGACCGAGGGAGGCGAGGAGCGGCGCGTGGAGCGGGCGCGGGGCGGCAAGGAGCGGCGCGTGGAGCGGCCGAAGGAGGCGAGGAGCGGCGCATGGAGCGGGCGCGGGGCGGCAAGGAGCGGCGCGTGGAGCGGCCGAAGGAGGCGAGGAGCGGCGCATGGAGCGGGCGCGGGGCGGCAAGGAGCGGCG